>CAZZYE010000896.1:0-3701 GCA_964658145.1 uncultured Stigonema sp. | reverse complement strand
GGTTCAACGATTCGTGGTTCAACGATTGCTTCACGAATTGCAGGTGCGGTAGCAGTTGATTCTGAGGTAGATTCAGTTGGTGTAGCAGGAGCTTGCCCTGGTACTGTGACGTTAATAATCACAGACTTGGGATTTTTCACCTCCCGATTTAAACGCACCTTCTCTAAAGGAGAAACTCCCATCAAAGCGTAAACATCTTGTTCTTTTGGTGTCATTTCTACAGTAATAATCTCTGGTGGTTCTACTACTGGTTTGACTGGCTCTAACTTAGTAGTTCTAACACGCTCTGTTTTTTCACCCCAAGCCACCACTTTGTTAACAGGGGGTAAAGATATTTCTGGTGGTGCGGCGGGAGCATCTCCTTCAGCATCAATGTCCAATGGCTCGTCGTTTACAAAAGCTATTGAGTCAGCAGCCATCCGTGGCTCATCTTTGCCATTCGTCCCATTTATCCCCAAGCGAGTACTAGTACTTCGACGGGTACGACGCTTTGTGCGATCGCTGACTTCGTGATAGCTAGGATGATTATCCAGATTGAGGGCACTATAGTCAGTATCAGTATCGTCTCCTTCCACAAATTGATGATCGTAAGTTTCCCGTGGCTCCGTTACGCGAGCAATTGGCAAACGCGGTTCCTTGTGAGGCAGAGATACAAAGCGCTCTGGGAATTCTGCTGGTGTTGGCAATCTGCTTTCATTTTCTCCTGGCAAATTGACAATATGACCTAAACCGCCACAAGTGGGACAAGTTTGACCAAACAATTCGTAAATGTTTTGACCTTGACGCTTACGGGTTAGTTCTACCAAACCCAGCTCGGTAAGTTGGGCAATCTGGGGACGAGCTTTGTCTGCTTTCAGTGCTTTATTGAAATGTTCGAGAACTTGCAGTTGATCGCGTCGTGATTCCATATCAATGAAATCCACGACAATCACTCCAGCAATATTGCGTAGCCGCAGTTGGCGGGCAATTTCTGTGGCAGATTCGCAGTTTGTCCAAAGAACAGTTTCTCGGGCTGTTGCCGATCGTGTAAAGGAGCCGGAGTTAACATCTATCACCGTTAATGCTTCTGTCGGCTCAATAATAATGTAGCCTCCACTAGGTAAATCTACCCGTGGTTTGAGCGCTTCTCGAATCGCAGCACTGATGCGGAAGTATTCTAAAATCGGCTGGCGATCGCGATGATGGTCAATCAACAAACCTTGTGGAGTTTGTCCGCCACTCCAGTTCTGCAAATACTGCTTCACCCGCTTCAAACCAGTACTGGAATCGACCACAATCCGATTTACATCTGCGCCGTACATATCTCGCAGTACGCGTTGGATAAAATCATCGTCTCGATTCAATAGTGCTGGGGCGCGAGTAGATTGCGCTTCCAGCTGGATTGCTTCCCATTGCTTTTGCAGCGCTTCTAAATCTTCGATAATCGCTTCTTCTGGCTTGCCCTCAGCTTCCGTGCGAACTAGCAAACCCATCCCTGCCGGTTTAATCAAAATCGCCAGCGCCCGTAAGCGGTTGCGCTCGGTTTCACTTTTGATTCGGCGTGATAAATTTACACCTCTTCCATAGGGCATCAGTACTACGTAACGTCCTGGCAAAGTAATGTTACCTGTGAGCCTCGGTCCTTTCGTACCCGTTGGCTCTTTCATCACTTGCACCAATACTTTTTGCTGCGGTGCCAACAATTCCGTAATTGCTGCTGCTGTGCGCTTTAGTCTCAACGGTCCTAAATCTGTCACATGGATAAAGCCGTTACGTTCCGGATCTCCAATGTTGACAAAAGCTGCATCTATCCCAGGTAATACATTTTCAACTACTCCCAAATAAATATCGCCTATTTGGTGATGACCGGTGGCTACAACGAGTTCCTGTATTTGATCTTCGGAAAAAACTGCAGCAATCTGATGCTGCTCCGCGATGATAATTTGTTTTGGCATTCAATTTCCTCAAAAATTAGCAGCACAGATACGCTTGGAGGCAAGTCATTCGTTTCAGCCTTACAAGCCCTAAGCGGCGCTGCTGATAATAAAAATTGTGAATCAAGGAACTACTTACGCTCTAAGCTTGCGTTTACACGCCTGATAATTCCAGAACGGCTGCATATTATTTAAGCAATTAAATCATCGCGTCCGTGGTTAATTTTTGATGCAACGCCCTCACCAACAGAAGTCCTGAGTTAAAAATCCTGTGTCCTGAGTTAGCTTTTTACTCAGTACAGTTGATTTAACAAGCGACTTGAGTTGTAAAGAAAAAGAAACTACTTCTTTTTTCCATCCCTTGGACTGATCCTTAAGGGTCTACTCAGCACTTGGCACTCAGCACTACTAAAGCGTGGATTGGCGCATTGCAGTTGTTTGAAAAAGCATAGAGTTGGAGAAGCCGACTGCGCCTGTTGTTGGTAACTGATTCACAAGGTAGTTATAAAGAGAGAGTGTTCTTTTTTCTGCCTTAGTTGATCTGGGATAAAATCCTAGAAATGACACTCTAATATTTTTGCTCTACCACCCTGAGTAGCAGGGTTGTGAATCGGCTCAATCAATGCAGCGCCAGAAAATTTCTCTTCATCTCATTCTAACGCAACCTTGTTAAAAATCAATTCAAATTCTATGCTCTGCCATTAGAGGGCAACTACTAGCAAATTGCCCTCTAGGGATTAAACCCCTAAAACTAACCGATTGCGGTGGATATGTAGCAGATGAAATTCTGCGCTTGCCACAGGCAAGACACATGTAGCTACATGTTCTAGCATAAACAAGATTTGTTCAGGGCGCAATACTGTACCATCATTGTGATAGCTACCTACATAACGCAGGATAACCACTGACTCTTCTTGGTGATCTTGGCGCGGCAGTTGCTTCAAACCGGGGAACCAGTTTAACTCACTGCCTCGTTTTGGCGGTTCGATTAATTCTAACTCGAACAAGCGATCGCGCAGATTTACCAAGCGAGTGTTACCTGACTTACTTGTTTGCTCTAACCAAATCTCATCTTTTCCTTTAATTGTATCAATCCAGTCTTGCCATTGTGCAGTTCTTGCCTCACCAAGATAAGCCACAGTAATCAAATATTCCGCAGCCTGCAACATTTGGGCAGCAGCACTAGCTTTTAAATCCAGCGTTTCTACATTATATATAGGTATGTCTGGTGGTAGTGCTTGAGCCAGTTGGGATCGGAAAGTTTCAGCATCAACAGACTGAGTTAACTCAAAATCAACAATTTCACCGCTGCTAGTAGATCCCAACGGTAAAGCATTCGCTATCGAAATGCGAGGAGTCGGATTAAACCCACCAGTAAAAGCAACTGGCAATCCTACTCGTCGTACAGTTCTATCAAACAAGCGCATTAAATCCAAATGGCTGACCAACGCCATGTTACCCTGCTTACCAAACCAGACACGCAGCCTTTGTGCTTTGGTAGTATTTGGCACAAAGTTGCCAGTAAATTCCGGTATGGGTGGTGGCAAAATCACGACATTATGACCAAAATCAGTGCCACAGACTCCACAATGAGAACAACCTTCAAAAGAGCAATCTGGTACAGTTGCCGCTTCTAAGGCGCGTTGCAAATCTGACATCAGCCACTTTTTGTCAATACCAGTGTCAATGTGGTCCCAAGGTAGGGGAAGGTCGAGGGAGAAGAGACGTTCCGGCGGAACGTCTGTACGGGAGTGGGGTAGAGGGGATGAGGAGGATGAGGGGGATGAG
>CAZZYE010000895.1:0-3710 GCA_964658145.1 uncultured Stigonema sp. | reverse complement strand
GTTCCCTGTTCCCTCTGATATTCACGTATCGATGGCATTAACGAGGCAGTCTTACCATGTTAGCCAGTGCAACCACTTATGAAGTTACCTGGGAAAAGTTACCAGATGATTTTGTTTTAGATGACCAGCCAGTGGATAACATTAATCAGCCACCTCTTGCTGCGGCTTTAACAGAAAGCTTGGAACTGGCAGGACGATTGCCAGCTAAAGCTTTAACTACGACTAACTACGGCATCTGCGCAACCTTAAATAACCAGTTTGTCGTCAAAGCGCCAGATTGGGCATTTGTACCATCTATTCGGGTGTCACGAGAAGAAGTTAAACGTAGTTATACCCCTAGACTCCAGGGTGATATTCCTGTCATTGTCATGGAATTTCTCTCAGATACGGAGGGTAAAGAGTATTCTAGTAAACCAACCTATCCCCCAGGCAAATGGTTCTATTATGAGCAAGTTTTAAAAGTTCCCAACTATGCCATTTTTGAGCCAGACAGGGGAGTGTTAGAAGTTTATCGGCTAGATAATTTGGGGCATTATCAACTTCAAGCACCAGATGAAAATAACCGTCACTGGATTGCTGAAATGAATTTATTTCTAGGTGTATGGCAAGATATCCGAGCAAATCGCACAGGCTATTGGCTTCGTTGGTGGGATGAGCATGGGGAGCTATTGCTTTGGGGTTCAGAATTAGTCGAAAAGGAACGGCGAGAGAAAGAAACTGCTCAAATGGAGGCTCAAAAGGAACGTCAACGAGCAGAACTTGCAATACGAGATACTATATCCCAATTATTACAAATGGGTTTAAATGTTGAACAGGTGGCACAAGCTTTGGGTATACCAGTGGAAGAGGTAATGGCGATCGCTCAGGAGTAATTTCTGCTCGCACCCCTAATTACAGGACCATCTCACTATTCATAGTAGAACAATAGTACCATTTTAGGTGGCGATCGCACTATGATGATTAGTGCAGCCACTGATGAAATTACCAGGGAAACGAAGGCACTATCATCTAAATAGATGGGTCTTCTGACGAGGAGCGCGAACCAGAAGTTGAAAACCTATGTCTAATGAACGTAAACAACTACGATACCCGCCTACTCAACAGGGTTTGGAGTATCACTGTGCAACGCAAAGCATTGATCAGAGTGAATGCTTGTCGCCAGAGTTCCGTTTGGAGTTAGTAGGGGGACAGTTTCTAGTAGGTGGTACCATAGCTGGCAGTCGTTGGCTTCTAAAAGAAGCGCTAATTGGTTGGGGATTAGACGCTGCGATCGCATTTGCTCCACTGGACAAATGGTGGGAAGCATTGCGCTTAGCGTATGAAGTTCCTCATCAATCAATGGACGATGGGAATTTCGGTATGAGTTCGGGGAAGAAATCAATTGGGGTAGCGTTCCCTTCACCCCCATTGTGGACTTGCAACCCCATGCTATTCAAGCTGAACAGTTTATGGCTTGGTGTCCAGAAACTAAGCTAGAAGGCGGTCCTTTCCCTCTCATTGGTGGTGGTGAAGTGGGAACCCGCAATGCAATTGCGATGCTGCTAATGAGTTTAGGCTTGGTCGAGACTGTCAAGTTGATGCCGGGATATGAGTGGGTGCGATCGCTGCGACGGATACACCGGCAACAACAGCAAGATGAAGGACGCCGCCAGACATGGAAGCAGCAGGCTCAAGCATTAGCGTACAGGCTACAGAAGGAGTACCAAGTGGGTGGAGTTGGTGTGATTGGGGATTTAATGCGAACCCAACCTCTCAATTTTTGGTCAGAGATACATTTAATTCTGTGGGAAGTACCAGAAAAATTTGATAAGTGGGGCTTCTGGAACAGTTTGCCACAAACCCCTAGGGTAAGGTTAACTGAGGTAGAGTATGCGACAAAAGCCGAGTGGCAGGAATGCCAGGACATGACTGTTTTAGTCGGAAACTGGCAAGGGCAACAACCTCGTAAAAGGAAACGGCTGCAATTTAATTGGTTGGACGACCAATTAAATGGGTGACAGACAAACCAATTCAGCTAAGTGCTTTAACACCCTAAGGACTGTGTATAGATCATCCCGACTGTCTAGGGCAAACAGATCCGATAGGGAGTATTGTGGTGTCTGTGCCTGAATAAGTTTGATGAACCGAAATTCACCTCCATTGGTGACAAATCCAAAGGCAGGTTTTTCTGGTTGAGGGTTAGCCAGCATGTAAGCAAGTGCTTGTGGAATTGCTGGTGTTAGGGAATAATCTGCTCGCTTAGCTTCAATCACGAGCACCCAAAAGGTTGGTTGAAACACCAAGATATCAATGCGTCCCCGCACGATGGTTCCCTCGTCAAGAGAGGAGATTTCCACCTCTTGCTCGGAGGCAATGTAAAAGGGTGGACGATAAAAGCTAGCTAGCCGCAATAAGGGCGATAGTACCACCATCTTGACCACAGGTTCTAGCAGAGGATACCGGGAAATATGGAGATATTCTTCCTTGACTTGCTCAAGAGATTGCTTTTCCAAATCACTCAGGTTAGGCAAACTGTGTTGCCACTCTGGGAAGAAAGCCTTATCATCTATGCGTTGTAGATTGAAGCGCTCAATGAGTTGGTTTAGGGTAACATCCTTTGCTTGGATGACTTGAACCATAGTTTCATACCTTTATCTGTTTTCAATTGCATTGGCGACATTATAAGGGCGGGGAAACCCCGCCCCTACAATTAAACCTTACGCAAAGACGCAAGAATTATAACGGATGTCACAGATAAATTATCCGTTACATCTTGTACCGTCAGCGTTGCCCTAACCACTCCACAATTTGCTGATTCACAATATCCGGTACTTCATCGTGGGGACAATGTCCAGCATCAGGAATGGGGACGATTTTAATTTCTTTACCATTCTCCCGCGCCTTCTCGTAGATTTTTGCCCCGGTAATTGGTGTCCAAGGGTCATCTGCACCCCAAATTACTAGCAACGGACGTTCGACTTTGGGCAATAGTTCCACAGGACTGGGACCAGGAGGCGCTGTGAGGATAGAGGCAAAAACTTGCAGTGCACCTGGATCGCAGGAAGGGGTATAAAGTAAATCGACTAGTTCATCGGTGACGGCTTCCCGGTTGCGATAAACTTGGTATAGGGTACGGCGAATTTGGGCTTTTTGGCGGACGCGGTTGAAGACCAATTTACCTGTAATCGGATGACCGATTAATCTGTTAAATGCTCCCATGACAATGCGTAGGGGTGGGTTAAGTTCATGGGGACGATGACTCAGCCCACCTGCACAGTTAATCAAAACACCACCTGCGGCAATTTCTGGATGTTCTGCCACTACCATCAAGCTTAATAGTGCGCCGATGGAGTTGCCGATAAATACGGCAGGTTCTTTGATGTGTGCTGTACAAAATGAGTGAAGCAGTTCCACCCACACTTCTACTGTGTAATTTAACGGTGGTTTATCGGAACCTCCGAACCCTAAAAGGTCAACGGCAAACACTTGGTAGCCAGCATTTGCTAAAACAGGAATATTCTTCCGCCAATGTCCAATAGAAGCGCCAAAACCATGCACCAATACCAAGGGTTTTCCAGTTCCCATGACGGTATACTGAATTTTATAACCTTGCCAAGTCCAATAGAGTTTCTCAAAGGTGGCTGTTGTTGGTAGCTGCTGTGTATTTACAGTCATTATTAAGATTCGTAACCTGTTTTCTTATATGGTAATTTTTTCTGAGTGCAAAGAGT
>CAZZYE010000894.1:0-3714 GCA_964658145.1 uncultured Stigonema sp. | reverse complement strand
TTAGCCATTAGCCATTAACCACTAACCACTAACCACTATCAACATTCTAAACAAATAAATCCAGAGGCAAATGCCCGTATAATTCGTTAACTCCTCCTTCAGAGTAAGACTGGCAAGATACCAGTACACCGCGATGATGTCCTAAATAGGAATCGATATAACACAAGCCGTTTTTGCCGTTTAATTTGATATAAACTGGACCCTCAATTATGGGCAAATTGCTTGGTGGTTCATATCCTAAAGCCAGGGAATAAGTTTTCATTGCGAGCATTCCTTCTTCGGCTGTATCAGCACAAATACCTATTATTTTATAATCAGAAAGGTTAGCTAGCAAAAGTAGCGCCTCACGGATGATAGTTTTTTCTGATGACTTTATCGGTGGTGCAATGTCTATACAGTTGAATTTATTAAGAATTTTTTTAGCTTCTTCAACAGTGAGATGATTTTGATGTGTGCTAGACATAAATTCGTTTATTATTCCTGAGTGTGTGCTTTGGATCGGAGGTAAGTATTGCTCACCTGAGAATTTCAAGGGGAGGGTTAATTTTGTATATTACCTAGATTAAAGGCGTACATGGTTTCCCAACTTGAAGAGGCAGCGGCGTGGGTGTTTTCCCCGTTGTAGCGACTGCCGTCAGACTAGCGTTCCTGAGTAAACTCTACGGATGAATCCGAGGATAGCAAATAATCAAAAGTTTTTCTGCGATTCGACTAAACTGATATCTTGCACTATTCTCCTCTTTCGTGTAGGGTGGGCACTGCCCACCAACGTAAAAATAGGACTGATCGGTCAATGGTGGGCAATGCCCACCCTACAAAAATAGCGTTATTGCAAGGAGTGCAAGATGTGAGTACAGTTAGTTGCTGGCTCTTGATTTTCATAAAGGAAAGGCAGGAGACGCACTTAGGGCTGTTTTCTATGGTAAAATTTCAATTTCAGGCAACGGCAAACAGGCGTGGCTACCGTATCCAAATCTCGTCCGGCATCAATTCGTCAATCTCGTTCAGTGCATCCCCTCAAGCGCTTGCTTGATTATGGACACCAGTATCGTAAAGAAATTTGGCAGGCAACTGCTTGTTCTATCCTCAATAAACTTTTTGACTTAGCACCACCAGCGTTAATTGGCTTTGCCGTTGATGTGGTGGTAAAGCAGCAAGATTCTATCATTGCCCAATGGGGAGTGAAAGATGTTTTTGGGCAATTTTTGATTCTTTCGGTCCTTACCGTCATTATTTGGATACTAGAATCGGTTTTTGAATATGCCTTCGCTAGACTTTGGCGCAATTTGGGGCAGAACATTCAGCATGATTTGCGTCTGGATGCTTACAAACATTTACAAGAGTTGGAACTGGCATATTTTGAAGAACGCAGCACAGGCGGTTTAATGTCCATCCTCAGTGATGACATTAATCAACTGGAACGCTTTCTGGACACAGGAGCAAATGACATTCTGCAAGTTTTGACAACGGTAGTCATTATTGGCGGTGCTTTCTTTGTTTTGGCTCCCAGTGTAGCATGGATGTCAATGTTGCCGATACCATTTATCCTTTGGGGTTCGTTTGCTTATCAGAGTTTGCTGGCGCCACGCTACGCTAATGTCAGAGAACATGTTGGTTTACTCAACTCCCGCCTATCAAATAATTTGGGCGGTATTACGACGATCAAAAGTTTCACGTCTGAAGATTACGAAATCTCACGTCTAGCAGTAGAAAGTGACGCCTATCGTCGTAGTAATGGCAAAGCAATTAAACTTTCTGCGGCATTTGTTCCCTTAATTCGGATGTTGATTTTGGGAGGGTTTACAGCATTACTGCTATATGGTGGTATGGCAGCAGTTCATCACAAAATGTCTGTGGGCACTTACAGTGTGTTAGTGTTTTTAATTCAGCGTTTGCTCTGGCCCTTAACGAGATTAGGCGAAACCTTTGACCAATATCAACGGGCGATGGCTTCTACTAATCGAGTCATGGATTTATTAGATACTCCGATCGCCATTCCTACAGGGAATGTTGCTTTGCCATTAGATACAGTACGCGGAGAATTAGAATTTAAAAATGTCACTTTTGCCTATAAAGATAGGTCACCAGTCATTAAAAATCTGTCTTTGCATATTCCTGCCGGTAAAACAATTGCTATTGTAGGTTCTACTGGTTCTGGTAAAAGCACTTTAGTGAAACTTCTATTGCGATTGTACGAAGTGCGATTGGGAATCATTACCCTTGATGGCATTGATATCCAAAATTTAAATTTACGGGATTTGCGTCGCTGTATTGGCTTGGTGAGTCAGGATGTATTTTTATTTCATGGTACTGTAGGAGAGAATGTCGCCTACGGCAGCTTTGACGCCACAGAGCAAGAAATAATCAGGGCGGCTAAGATTGCTGAGGCACATGAATTTATCATGCGACTGCCTCAAGGTTATGAAACAATTGTCGGCGAACGTGGGCAAAAGTTATCTGGTGGACAACGACAGCGGATTGCGATCGCCCGCGCTGTCTTGAAAAACCCACCAATTTTGATTTTAGATGAAGCGACATCGGCAGTGGACAACGAAACAGAAGCCGCAATTCAGCGATCGCTTGAACGAATTACTGTCGATAGAACGACAATTGCGATCGCCCACCGTCTTTCCACCATCCGCAATGCCGATAGCATTTATGTCATGGAACACGGAAAATTAGTAGAGTCAGGAAAGCATGAAAAATTGCTGGAGGAAAACGGCATTTATGCAAGTCTCTGGCGTGTGCAATCGGGTTTGCGCAACGGATGAGTGCAACGGATAAGGTAACGGATGTAACGGATGAGTTAATGGTGGGAATAATAGAAAAAATATCCAAAACAAACTTACAATACCGAGTCAAAAATCTGTTGCGCGGTTAAGTTTAACTGTGGGAATGTTGGGGATAAAATTAAATCGTCACCCCTAAACGGGGTCATTTGATATTCACCGTCAATCAACTCGCACACAAAAATCGTTGGTTGTTTGGGGTTGCCGATAAACTTGCGTCCGCCCAATGCTGCATAATCAACAATCCAATATTCAGGGATGCCCATACCTTCATAGTCACGAAGCTTATCGTAGTAGTCGTCCTGCCAATTGCTGCTAACGACTTCAACTATTAGTTTGACCGAAGTTGCGTTTTGAATAATTGATTCGGTTTCCCAGCGTGTCTCAGTATCAATAGTTTCTTGATTCAAAATAATAATGTCCGGTTCGTAGCCCGATTTATCGCGCCCGGGTTTAACAATAGATTCTCTAGGAATAAACCAGATATCGGTTTTGCCAATTTCACTAATGGTTGTCAGAAATTTTCCAACAAGAGAACCTGTTAATTTTGAATGCTTCCCTTTTGGTTTAGGCATCTCAAAAATTACTCCATCGTGCAATTCGTACCGTACTACTGAGTTCTCTGGATACCATTCGATAAACTCATCAAAGGTGTATATTTTTGGTTCTGCTTGGGTTTGGGTTTGTGCTTGGGTCATAAGTTACCACCTCCACATATATTTGACTTTACCAGCCTCCCATAATGCTGCGCTACTAAGAGCGCGAAGTGGGTACGCCTCAGGGCGGATGTATTTTGACGCAAAGAGCGAATATTTTTTGTTTACAACTATTTTTTGTTTATTGAACCACAAATTGTCGTAGGGACACGGCACTGCCGTGGGGAGCATCCCATTTTTGTAAATTGCCCTCAGACTGTTCGTCTGGG
>CAZZYE010000893.1:0-3716 GCA_964658145.1 uncultured Stigonema sp. | reverse complement strand
CAAAACATTAAGAACTTCCTTCGAGGTACTAGGCATTGAGCCGAGATACGTGTAATTTCCTGCAAGATGCTCTGAAAACCCTTATTCTGTCTAAGGAGCGAAAATTTGCTACATCGTAGTTAAAAAAGCCGTTATTTGCAACGGAAAATCAAGCATGAGTGAAGGCCGGAATGCAGGTTTTTACAAGTATCCCGGTGCAATGCCTACCAAAGCGCGAATCTTGAGGTGATCGGGATATTCTTTCTCAAGCCTTAGACGTGGTGACTCATCAAAAAAGTTCAGTAAGCAGTGAAAATTAACCATGTAGGTATTATTTAGCAACTGCCACACAGTGGGAACGTCCTTGTATTCTATGTCGAGGCTTGAGGCGATCGCCTCAAGCCTTTTTTGACCCTCGTCCACACGAGAATACAACACAGTTGGCTGACGCATCATTTTAGCTTTTACTTCGTACAAGTCCCAAGCTGCATTGACAATAGGGTGTCCTTTGCTGAAAGAATAATAAGTAGACAAAACGCCTAAAATTTGGGATATAAAACTCATCAAGTTAGGATGATATATGAAAAAACTAGCTGCTGTAAGTATTGCTGTTAGCATTTCTGCTACTGTCTTTGGCATTGGTCAGCCTGCCAGTGCTAACCCGACTAGCTGGAAATTGGTCGGTCGCAATGCTAGTGATAACACCCCGTATTTGTATGACGAAAACTCTGTGCGCCAGCCGAACAAAGATGTATTCGTTATGCACGTGTCGAGTGGGGGTAAAGTAGTTGCATGCCTTGCTGATTTTGAGTTTAGCAGATAGAAAAGTTGGTAAAAACTCAAATGTCCTAGCTTATTGTTTTTGCTCTCCAAAAAGACATAAACTAGGACGTTTCGTTTTTACCTCGCATCCATCCCACACTCAAACGAAGCGTTTAGAGTGTGGGGCTACGGTACGCTAAAGCTAAAAAATTCTCTTTATTTTGCGCTGATCTTGTTGAGTACGGACATCTCTCGGATACGCCACACATCTCCGACGCGAACCAAATCGTACTTTACTCGCAATTTTTCTTGATCGGATTTTTTCATGACTCCGTTTTCATAAAAGTGCGTTACCTCAGTCACCGAGGCTTGGACGGTAACACGATTCTGGTCGGTCAGGCTTGTATCTAAAGATTCTACTTTCAGGCTGTGTTCATACGAACGATAGCGGTGACTTGCTTTTTCCTGTTGGGCAATTAGCCGCCATTGAGACAGAGATGAGCCAACTAAAATATGATCTAAACTATCAATTTCATGGTGAGATCCTAAAGCTATAGCTTTTGTAGATAGCCAAGTCTTAATCACTTCCCCTGCAGCCTCCTCTGTCAGAGTTCCTGTTGGTAATTGCGGTTTGCTGTTGGAGTCAGGAATGGGTATTGGTGGTTCATTAAGCTGCACTTGCAACTGTTCATTTTCCAAAGATGGTGAGGAGGAAAACAGATTTTTTACCAATCCAACAGTTGTTGTTACTATCAACAAAAATACTAGTACACCTCCCAAAGAAGCAAATAGCATCCACACCAGTCTCGTTCGTGCTTCTGTGCGGGCAACAGGTCGCCGTCGATAACTACTATGACGATTATCTAAGGCAATATGAGCGCTACTAGCTTGAGTGCGTCTACGCCTCCTTTGTCTTGGTGGTTGTGTCGTAGCTACTCTACTATTTAAGTTCTGGTTGGTTCCTCTGGTAGTGCCAGCACTATAGACAGGTGTTGCAGTTTCTACTTTTAGAGGAGAAGCAGCTGAATTCGTGGGTGATTTAGGAAAGCTGGGTGGCGAAACGTTTGTTCTGTTGTTATGGGATTGGTTCTCAATCTCAGGTGCATTACTACGGCGACGGGGATGAGTTTGTGGTAGTGTATTAGACTGGCTGTTGATGGGTGTCGATTCGTGAGTTGAAAGCGCCTCCCAAGGCATTGCTTCTAAATAAGCTTGTACTTGCCCGTCGGCAAAATAATCTTTTAGGGAAGCTTGCTCACCAACCAAATCTCGAAAGTGCGGAAACACTTCGTCGTGCAGCCACTGTTCTCCATATAAACACAGTCCCGGCAAAAGGTCTGGAGAATCTTGAGAATTGTCTCGAATAAAAACTAGAGCTTCGTATTCTTGACTCAGTTCCAAAGCACGGGTTGCTACTTCTGTCTGCCCTAGCAGTAGCGCACATAGTGACTGTTCTAGATGAACATCTTGGCGTTTGCTTAGACGGGTTAGCATTTGCCTTGCCTGACGAATTAAAGCGGGTTGACGTTGGGCAAATCCCCGTGCTATCAATGCATAAACTGCCAAATATGTGGCGACAGCGGAAGGACGCTCACTTTCAGCTTCAAACAAGATGTGCTGTTCTGCTACTGTTAAGTAGTTGCGTAGTTGCTGGATAAATCGCAGAAAGTCATCTATGTTTAGACCAGATTGGTCATCTCCATTACCATCAATGCCACCGCGCTGGTCTAAAACGTCCTGTAATAGTTGTAAACCTTGCCCTCGCTCAGCAGTCTTTTCTATCGGTAGTGCTAGTAACTCCAGGATTCTATATGGTCGCAGCCGATAAAGATCCGCAAGAATTTCATCGCGAACGCTGGGGAATAGTCCTTCACGGGATAAAACTTCCTCGCCTGTTTCTAGAGAAATGGCAGCATTTTCATAGTAACCTTGCTGCCATTGTTCGCGACCTAGTTCTAAACATGCTAAGGCGACGGTAAGAACAATGTCTGGACGTTCAGCACGATTGGATTCTTCACTTATTGGTCTGTTGCTTGCTTTGACACCTGCTGCACCATTTTTATTAATGATGTATGGACGACCATGTTCCAGCACCAGTTCATATTCCCCTAGTTCTTGCAGAATCAGTAAAGCACCAATTAATTCCTCTCGGGAAATGTCAATGCTGAGACTATTACTGTCAAGATTACTCTTGATGCGATTTTCAACCGCTACTGTCGCATTTTGAGTACTATCACCATACGCATTGGCAAGATAAAGCTGATCGTAGGCTTTGCGTTCTTTTGCATCTGATAAAACCACGTAAGCTTCTTCTATAAGTTGTTTACGAGATGTAATTGCTGCTTGGGAGTACTCACGCCGTGGCAGTTGCACAATGCGATCGCTGTATGCTTGCCGCAATTGTTCATCACTTGCCGCCAATGGTAGTCCTAAAATTCGGTAGTAATCTAGCGGAATTCGCACAGTCTACTTCCCCTGCAGCGCGAGCAACATAATTTTTCTAAAGCATTCCAGGTCTGCAAAACCGTGCCATAATAATAAATTGTTGACTTCAGACTAAAAGTATGTATTCCAACAACTTTACTTATGCCTTCCCAAAAATAGAGCCTTAACCCTATATACTTACTAATTTTTACCTTTACTATTAAAAGCGCCTGACTTTTTATTTGTTATTTTTGATATCTTTAGGCTTAACAGACCTGCTATCAGCCTTTGACACCATATAAAACCAATAGCACCTGATGTTGTGCTTGCAGGAGATTTTTTTATTCTATGTACGGGTGCTTGACCATTTCTGTGGCTGGTTCAGATACACTTTCCCCAGCATACATAAGGTGAAGCTAACATCCCTTGATAGTTAAGCTTTTACTAGTAAGCGAGGGTGATTGTATCATGATTAAGCTCTGATATCAATTATCTTTAGGTTAAAATATCAGCATTTTTACAGCTATTTTTTTAAATTGTTAATGAATATG
>CAZZYE010000892.1:0-3716 GCA_964658145.1 uncultured Stigonema sp. | reverse complement strand
CTTCTTTGCTTCTTTGCGTGAGACAAAAAATTATTTATACAAAAGGTCTAATGACTACTGTTTTATCGGTAGACGTACAATAAATACACTACCTTTACCAACCTCCGAATTTACCTGAATACTGCCTTGATGTGCCTCGACAATTCGATGAGAAAGATACAGTCCTAAGCCACTACCAGAACGCTTGTGACTTCCTGGGCGAAATCGTTCAAACAAGATTGCTTGCTCTTCAAAGGGAATACCTTGACCTGTATCTGCTACCTCAATGGTAATGCTATCATCTGTAGCGATCGCGCTTTTCAAACGGATGGTCACTGAACCGATATCCGTAAATTTAATCGCATTACCTATTAAATTGGTAAAAAGCCGATGTAGTTCTAAGCGATCGCCCATAATGCTGATAGTTTCCTCACCAAAATCTAGATTTACTGAAAGTTGCTTTTCGTCAGCTAAAGGAGTTAATTCTTTAGCGATCTCTTCTAGTAACTGGTGTAGATTAACTGGTTGAAAAGCTAGAGTTTTGCGACCAGCTTCAAAGCGATAAACCTCCAGCAAGGTATTGACCATTTGCAGCAGGTTGCTGTTACTGCGAGCCATAATGCCAATCACTTCCTGCATTTGCGCTGATAGATCCCCCAACGCTCCCTGTTGAAACAGCAGCAGTATGCGGTCAGCCGCTACTAAGGGAGTGCGTAAGTCGTGGGTAAGACGGGAGACAAAATCTTGCCGTTGGTGGGCGATTTCATCACGTTCATCGATAGTATGCTTGAGGCGGAGGAGCGATCGTACTCGTGCCAGCAATTCGTCTACTGTGACAGGTTTGCGGATAAAATCATCAGCACCTAAGTCTAATCCATGAGCGACATTAGGTGAGTCGTGGGCGGTAATCAGCAGAATTGGGATAAAAGGCAATTCCGTATTTTCCCGGACGCGCTTGGTGACTTCGTACCCATCTATTCCTGGCATCATCAGATCCAGCAATACTAAGTCACAAGGAGATTGGACGATTTTTTCCAAAGCATAAGCACCGTTTTCTGCCGTACTAACTGTGTAGCCTTCCTCCTCCAAAATGGTTCTGATTAAAAACACATTATCAGGAGAATCATCGACAACGAGAATTTTGTCAGATTTAGAAGATTGTGAACTCATGGGACGGAAAGATATATAGTAAAAGTAAATTGTTATAAAATCAGATTCAGCAGCGAGAGTGGAAGTCGCCTGCGGATACTCCCAAGATTTTGCAAGAAATATTAAGTTTGCTGGCAACAGATGATGTTGGCAACGGATTCAAAACGGATGTAACGGATAAGTTATCTATGAGAATAACAAATCAAGCATCCGCTACATCCGCTACAACATCCGTTGCCGCATCCGCTACAGAAGAAGTTCTATTGGTTGAGGTTTCTCAACTCTTTGTGATCATCAAACGGAATGCTGGTATTGATGAAAAAATTGGTATAGCCTTTGCCAACTTACTTTTAAGTGATGAAGGTCAAAGACTTGTAGAGCAAGCAGGTTATGTGCCTATCCGCAATAGCAAGTGAGTACAACTTTGCCTGCTTAGATTAAATCTCACTTTCCTGACGTGGATCTTCTTGGGGAGGATGCCAGCCAACTCGTACCCAAAGCCGCCGAGATTTCTGAATGAAACCATTACCACGACGTTCATCATTCATATCAAGTCGATTACACGTTGCTCGACCTATTGGGGTTGTTCCTAAAATTTTGATACCATCTAATGTCCAAATAAAATGTTCTGACCACTGCTGCTTACGAGGATTAAATAAAGGGACTTCCTCTTGAGTTTTGGGGTCAATTCCGGAAGTGAAATTATAGCGACGTTCATTACAACGACGGCAGCATAAAGCTAGATTTTCCAGTTCATCCGAGCCACCTAGAGACTGTGGAACAATATGATCGACAGTGAAGCGGTCAGTATTTACAAATTCTGGGGAGTGGCAATACTCACAGAGGGATTTTGCTCTTTCACCGACGATTTCTCGGATGGAGTTGGGAACCATTTTGATTCAGCAGCTAAAACAGAATTAGCATAGGTAAAAATCTGTGCCAACTCAGATATACCATCTAATTCAGCTTTTTCTTCTGGCGTGATTAATCCTGATTTGCTTCGTTCTAGCAGTTCATCTGAACGAGCTTGCAGCTGATCAGTAAATTTAAATAAATTAAGATTATTAACTTTGTCAAGTTTGATTCCTGTTTCCAACCAGTATGAAGGTTCGATCATTAATTTTGGAGTCATCATGGGTTGAACATGGAATACTGCACTTTAATCTTAGCTTTTAAAAAGCGCTAATGCCGTCAACAATGGGTAACGGCAGATTCCTTGGGCGCCGCAACAAAATTCACTCGAACAAAACCTCAGCCAATTCTTCACGGGTAGCTGCGAGTGTATCCTTGTTGGCGTAAACACCCTGCCATCCGGGAATCTCTCCGTAAAATGTCCCATTATCTGGCATAAGATTATACTTTATTTGACGAAAACCAGCTTTTATGTATTTTGTCAACATCACAACTGCTCCCACTCGTCCTTCTCAATCCCAGCCTGTCGCAATACCTCAGCTAAAAGCTTCTTACCGATATCACTTCCATGAGGGTTTGGTAGTCGTACCGAAATGTCGTCCTTGAGCATATACTGATGCTTGCTACCAGAAAAAGGTCCCTCAAACCCTAATTGTTTCAAATAGCGGATTAACTCGATACGTTTTATCGGTCCAAAAGTCGGCATTATGCTACTTTCTTAATGGACAATTCAATGCCATCAACAACGGGTAACGCCAGATTCCGCGAAACCCGCAACAAAATCCACTCTTCCAAAACCTCTGCTAATTCTTCTCTACAGGCTTCTAAAGTACCTGCATTAGCCCAAACGCCTTGAAAACCTGGAATTTCCCCATAGAAAGTGTCATCATCTGACAAAATTTTATACTTTGCTTGATGCATTGCAGCTTGTATGTATTTTGTCAACATAACTTATGGTGTCCTAATTATCTAGAAATAGTTTAGCTAAATTAACAGCCATCTGTGACCCAACGATCGTATCCTCACTCCATACATAGTGCGATCGCACGCGTCCAAGAGAAGCGATCGCATTGGGGAGAGATAACACGAAGGGCGCTGTTGAGGATGTAAAATCACCCTTGACTTAAATCCTACATTCCGCACCCTGGACTGTCACATAGCATAATTGCTTACAAAAAACCTTTTCATAGTTATTAAATATACTTTATTACTGATAAAAATGTAGTTTTAAAGACTTTTTATCAGTAATAACAGAATTGAGGGTACAACTTTGGTATCAAAGGCAAGTTCCTGATGAAGAATTGCACGAAGGAGTAATCGCAGCGATTGAAAGTTGCGAACAAGACAAAGGCATCATCTCATCAGACAATGCCTTACAAGAAATTAATAATCGTATCATGATTAGTAGCGCATTTAGGGCTTATCCAGACTATCAAGATGAAATCAGAGTATTAATTTCCCATCGTTTTTTATCCTTAGATGAAAACCTCAGACGGGTAGTTGAATTAGTCTTTTCTTAGAAAATAAGGAGTTGATTTTGCAACAAGAAAAGGAGAATTTGCAAAAACTTGAAACTAGTCTATATACAGAGAAAGATAAATTACAAAAAGCCCAAAAAGAATTTGAAGAAAAACAAAAACTATTAAATCAACGCAATAATATGTGGTGGATATTCA
>CAZZYE010000891.1:0-3723 GCA_964658145.1 uncultured Stigonema sp. | reverse complement strand
GTTTTCCTGCACCTCTCCACCCACCAATGCTGCAGTGGTAGCAGGACTTAAACCTAGTTCTTGAGGATTCAGTACTAGGCGACGCACCTGTTGATCTTGAAGTACCGCTACGTCAGTTGAGTCTGCCAAGCCAGCCTCGTCTAACTTTTCCCGTCCGTACACCGCGATCGCTCGCCGAGTTCCCAGTTGTGATAAAGCCTGAACAATTGTCTCTACCAAAAGCGGATTCGATACCCCAATAATCTGACCTGTAGGACGCATCGGATTGACCAGAGGACCCAGCAGGTTAAAAATAGTACGCACTTTCAAAGTTTTTCGCAAACTAGCAACCGCTTTGAGTGCTGGATGCCATCCTGGTGCGAACAAAAAAGTGATACCAATCTCATCTACTGCAGACCTAACTTTCTGAGGAGTCGCGTTGAGATTTATGCCCAAAGCTTCTAACACATCGGCGGAACCAGTCTTACTAGATGCCGAACGGTTACCATGCTTAGCTACTTTTACACCCGCAGCAGCGGCAACAAAAGCAACAGCAGTGGAAATATTGAAGGTTGATGCCCCATCACCACCTGTTCCGCAGGTGTCAATTAGGGGAGTGGGGAATAGGGAGGAGCCAGCGCCGTGCGGGGGTTCCCCCCGTTGAGGCGACTGGCGTTGGGGAGTAGGGGAAGATGAGGAAATAATGTCTCGCCCTACTCCTTCTGCATTTTCCCCATTCCCTACTCCCCATGCCCCTAATCCCCACTTCGTGGGGGCCCCGAGTTCCCCACTCCCCATCGTGGATTGGGAATGCAAAACGCCAGCCATACCTGCCAATTCTTCAGGAGATACTCCTTTTGCTTGAATTGCTGCCAAAATTGCTCCCGATAGTACGGGCGGAATAGTATCTGCAAGCCACCCCTGCATCAAATCTGCTGCTTGATCAACGGTCAGTGATTGACGGTCGAGTAGCTGTTGCAAGAAAACAGACCAATGGGAGTCATTCGGCTCTTGCTTGTTGTCAACGGTCGCGTGATTTACAGCTATCATTATTTATATCAAGCAAGATTTAAAACTTTGGCAACAGTTTGCACATCCTTGTCACCTCTGCCAGAGCAGTTGATCACAATCCGGACATTACCATCAAGCTGTGGACAAAGCATTTCTAAATACGCGATCGCATGAGCAGTTTCGAGAGCGGGAATAATTCCTTCTAGTTGTGCGAGGCGCTGCAATGCCTCTATCGCCTGTTTATCAGTCACGCTGTAGTATTCAGCGCGACCTGTATCCTTAAGATAGCTGTGCTCAGGACCAACGCCAGGATAGTCTAGACCTGCACTAATCGAATGTGCTTCCACTACCTGACCATCGTCATCTTGTAATAAATAACTCATCGCACCGTGCAACACCCCAACTCGCCCTCTGGTCAGAGTTGCTGCATGCTTGTCTGTGTCAACGCCTTCACCCGCCGCTTCAACTCCAATTAGGCGCACAGATCGTTCATTTACAAAATCATGGAACAGTCCAATGGCGTTGGAACCACCACCTACACAAGCCAAGAGAATATCTGGTAGTCCTCCCCATTTCTCCAAGCTCTGAGCGCGAGTTTCTTGTCCAATCATTGCATGGAAGTCACGTACCAGCATCGGGTAGGGATGAGGACCTGCGACTGATCCCAAGATATAGTGGGTTGTTTCTACGTTCGTCACCCAATCCCGAATTGCCTCGGAAGTAGCATCCTTGAGGGTTCCAGTACCAGCTTCTACTGGACGCACCTCTGCCCCCATTAGTCGCATCCGAAACACATTCAGAGCTTGCCGTTGCATGTCATGGACGCCCATGTAAATCACGCATTTGAAACCAAACCGAGCGCAAACTGTAGCAGTTGCTACTCCATGCTGACCAGCTCCTGTTTCAGCGATAATGCGCTGCTTGCCCATGCGCTTAGCTAGCAACACTTGAGCCAAAGCGTTATTAATTTTGTGAGCGCCTGTATGATTTAAATCTTCGCGCTTTAGGTAAATTTGCGGTCCTGTTCCATCAGGTCTGGCGTATTGTGTCGTGAGTCGCTCGGCGAAATACAAGGGGGTGGGTCGTCCTACGTAGTCACGTAGAAGACCTTGTAGTTCTGCTTGGAAGCTTGGCTCGTCGCGGTATTGGTAAAACGCTTTTTCTAACTCACTTAATGCAGGCATTAAGGTTTCAGGGACGTACTTACCGCCAAACCGTCCAAATCTCCCTAACGAGTCAGGGTGCTGAGGAGCATTTTCAATTTGAGTATTGATATCTGGAGTGCTTACCACTGGTTAAATTCCTCTCACATTTAAATAACTTTTTCACTTTCGGTTCTACGCATCTGGGAATGCGCTGATGATGCTGCTCATCTCGGTTAGAAAGACTCTGACTTGAAAATAGGGAGTTTGTAAAGACTATTCTCATCGCTTAGTGGTGAAATTTTTTTCATCGCGACTGCCTCCCTAATGGTGTTTCCTGGCTCTGCCAGGGAACGACATCAAGTGATTAACGAGCAGGTTTGAGTCTGGATTGATTGGGGCTGTTTCCACCTCTGCCTCAGCCCTGTGGCGGTCTGCATTTGAGTGAAGCAACCAAAATACCCAATCGCATGGTGAACTTGCAATGTGACTCAGAGTACTGTCAGGCTCATACGCCCGATCAATTGTGGTTGGTTCAATATTTCCATCAGTTATTAAATCATAAATGTAGTTTTGTTTAAATCCTCCTATGGTAGTGTTACTGTTTTGATGTCCAAAAATAAATTCTTTTAAAGTAAGACGAAACGCCTGACTGCTGTTGAGGCTGAGATAGTCAATCCTTTCTCCACTATTTTGAGAAGGCATTTGGGAATTTTTGGGCATTTTAGTCGAGCGCTAAACTGAACCTACTTTTTGCACAGAAGCTGTCGTAATGGCTGCTTTTAGTTCTTGACAAAGTTTTTCAACAGCTTGCAGTCCTTCAGTGGGACTACCAGTTGCTAAACGTTGGACGAAGGCACTGCCGACAATCACAGCATCTGCACCCCAATCCATGACTTGATGTGCCTGTTCTGGTCCAGAAATGCCAAAGCCAACGCCAATGGGTTTATCAGTTATGCTTCGCATCTCTATCAACAAATTCTTCACCCGGTCTTGGATCTGAGCACGCACACCTGTAACGCCTGTAACACTCACAAGATAGATAAATCCTTGAGAACACTTAGCGATCGCCTCAATCCGCTCTTTGGGACTAGTGGGTGCAACTAGCAAAGTTAGGTCTATGCCAAAACTGGCAGCTGTATTGATTAATTCTTCTGCCTCTTCCAAAGGTAGGTCGGGCACAACTAACCCTCGCACCCCAACTTTAGCAACTTTCCCTAAAAAGGACTTAATGCCCCGGTTTAAAATTGGATTGTAGTAAGTAAATAAAATTATTGGGGAACGCAAGTTAGGACTGACAGTTTCAACTATCTCCAACACCTGCTCTAATTTAGTTCCTTTTTGTAAAGCACGAGTTGCTGCTGCTTGAATTACAGGACCATCAGCCAAGGGATCGGAATAGGGAACACCCAACTCAATGAAGTCAGCACCATTGCGGTCTAAGATGCGTAAAGCCTCTGCTGTGATTTCTAAGTTAGGGTTTCCGGCTGTAATAAAGGGAATCAGGGCGCAGGAGTGAGAATTTCGTAAAGATTGAAAGCGATCGGAAATAGAAGTCATACAATTGTTGATTGTTAGTTGTTGGTTGTTA
>CAZZYE010000890.1:0-3724 GCA_964658145.1 uncultured Stigonema sp. | reverse complement strand
CTCGTTATGAGCGTGAGCGTGAGCATGCTCGTTACGAACAACATCGGGAACGTTATCGCTGGTATGACCGTAGAACGGGTGAATGGCGCTATGGGTATCGTTAATTCCGCCTTCACTTAAATTCATGTATTGCTAGCACTTCGGGCAAAATTCACAGCTGATAACTGTGTTTGTATTGCCGAATGAGTCAGGGGAGGTTCAATGCCTCCCCTTTTTATATCAGAATGTCTTAATACCAGTTCTATATGAAGTTGCCATAAATCAGATCCCCCCAACCCCCCTTAAAAAGGGGGGCTAAGAGAGAATATTTAGCGCAGCTTCATGGAGAAACGGTATAAGAATCTCAAGGCGCTTATCCTCACCCTCAGACATGAGAAAGAATTGAGCGATCGCCTTCAGAGAGTGAAAATTTAATCTTATTCAACAGTTTTACTAGGCAATGACTGACATCTAATCAAACGATTATTCTAGAGTGTGGAAATAGTTCATCAATTGCTTGCTCAACTAACCTAACTACACACTCAGGATACTGCGATGGATTGTAGGTCACGCTTTCGATTAACTGATAGCTAA
The DNA here is from genome assembly GCA_964658145.1 of uncultured Stigonema sp. GTDB lineage: Bacteria > Cyanobacteriota > Cyanobacteriia > Cyanobacteriales > Nostocaceae > Stigonema. Next base: position 3,151 of record CAZZYE010000890.1, on the reverse strand, counting down.
TAGTTTTAACATCAGCACCATTCTCTAAAAGAAACTGAATTAAGTTATGCCTACGGAGACCAATAGTCAGACAATAACACAGAGCAGCCGTCAGAGGTGTTAGTCCATGATGACGTAATTGGTAATTAACATCTGCCCCTCGCTCAATCGCTTGGTATACCGCAGCAACTTCACGAAGTACAAGAGCATAAATCAAAGCATCATCAGGGTTAATTTTATCAAAACCCTGTTTTCTTGCATTTGTTGCTTCATTTATTAGTGCATCTATTTCAAAACGTTGCGGCGATCGCTCCCCTTGGTGGATTATGGGGCTATTTATCCCTTTAGTTAATATTGTTGCCCTAATTGTCTTACTCGCTAGCTTGTTATTGTGTCAATTTCGCGAAATTTGACGCAAGAAGTATCACTCTCTCGAATTTCTTCGCACAAGGAACCGTAGTTGTGACGCCGAATCTAGATTTTCCTAGATTTGTTTTAGCGGTGCAAGAGCAATACGCTGCACTGTGCGATCAATGCCATCTCCACGGAGAATAATCTCAGCACGGGACTGAGAATGGGGCAAGATATCAGCTCACCCACAAGCAAGATTAGGGTGGGGTGCGTTCAAGTAATAGGTTGGGTTTAGGCATCCAGACCCAACCTTCTAGAAAAACTTCTTAAGGATTTGTTTTACCGAACCAAACTTAACCTGCTTGACGGCTAGGTTAACATCTAGCCACTGCCGCTGTCTTTGACTTACTTCTGGATAATCTTCACTGACTGTTTCGACAGGCAACAAATACATCTTTACGTGGAAAGTCTTGCCTCGTTTGCGATATTTGTAAGTACCGATTTTCTGAGTATCCACCTGCCCAATCACCCCAGCTTCCTCCCACGCTTCTTTCGCTGCTGAATCGGAAGGACTCATCCCATTAGAGATACTTCCTTTGGGAATTACCCAGTGTTGATGATCGCGGGTTGTGATCAGCAAGACTTCGATTTTCCCATCTCTGACTCGATACGGAATGACCCCAGACTGCTTAAACACTTTGTTGACTTTTTGACCCATGCGATTTAGCTCCATTGTCGTCCAGATTTTTTCTACAACTTTTACTCCACAAGCTCGCGATCCGATACCGGATAAATGTTGGTTAACATGAGGTTATAATAACCCTTGTTTTTTGCCTACAAGCGTTGATGATTGAAAGCTTTTAGTTTTGTAACATTGTTGTATAAACAAAAGAATCTGGTTGATACCAGATTTACCTGGCTATTTATCGCAAAAAAAAGCAAGGATTAACTATAATGCATTCATTTGATTGGACTCTATTAAGTTCTAAATATGTAGTAAAAGATAGATGGATTTCAGTTAGAGCAGATACTTATCAAATGCCTAATGGACGAATAATTGAACCTTATTATGTTCTTGAATATCCTACATGGGTAAATGTTGTTGCTTTAACAAAAAGCAAGGAAGTTGTTTTAGTCAAGCAATATCGACCCGGTATTCAAAAGACAGTTTTAGAATTGCCTTGTGGTGCTATGTAAGCGGAAGATATTTCACCAATTGAGGCGGCAAAACGGGAATTATTGGAAGAATCAGGCTATACAAGTGATAATTTTCTTGCAACTGGAATACTATCACCTAATTCAGCTAATCATACCAATATAACTCATTGTTGTTTGGCAATAGATGTTGAGCTTGTAGCGAATCCCAAGTTAGATAGCACAGAACAAATTGAGGTAGTATTGTTGCCCTTGGTAAAGGTTATTGAACTCATCGGTAATGGTGGTATTTTGCAAGCATTACATATTAGTTCATTATTCTTTGCCCTCCAAAAACTTGGCAAAGTGCAACTTTAGCTGCGTAGCATAGGCAATGCTAGCCCATCTTTTTCAAGAGTAAAAGCGATCGGGACAAGTAAGCAAGCCCTGATCGCATGAAAACACTGCTCTAAGCGGTTATAGGAAGCTAGTTCCTACCTATATACATTTTCACTTAAATAATTGTACTAAATAATACAATTGTTCTTACGTAGCCAATAGCTGCACTGATTACAGAACGCTCTCGCACCGTGGGAGTTAGTCAATTCTTGTACATATCAGGAAACTGTGCTTGGAGTTGAGCAAGCTTCGGCAAGTCATTCACCACCACGTAGGGGTAATTCGGATTGTGGTCAATAAAGTGCTGATGGTATTCCTCCGCCTGATAAAAACCCTTCAAGGGAACTAGTTGGGTCACGATCTGCTTGTGGAAGATGTGCGCTTTGTTAAGTTGATCGATATAAGCTTGCGCAACCCGCTTCTGCTCCTCGTTAGCAAAAAATATAGCCGAACGATATTGTGTGCCAGAGTCGGGACCTTGGCGATTCAACTGTGTCGGGTCGTGCGCCACTGAAAAGTAGATCTTTAGAAGCTGGCTATATGATATCTGTGATGGATCATAGCTGATTTTCACTGACTCAGCATGCCCCGTCAATCCGGAACTGACAAGGTCGTAGTTCGCGGTCGCCGCACTACCACCAGAAAAGCCAGAGACGACATCTGAAACACCTTTCAGATGCTCGAAAACCGCTTCCATTCCCCAGAAGCACCCTCCAGAGAAAACCGCCGTCTGTTTTCCCTTAGCCGTAGAAGTCGAGATATCGGTGGCGGGATCAGGAAGCGTCGCACGGGACGCACCGTAGGCGAGTGCAACAGTGGTTAGCAAAATGATGGACAAGTTGCGTACTAGGTGGCGTCCGAGAGTAAAACTGTAAGTTGACATGGGTTCGTGAAGTCCTCTGGTTATTGAACCGTTACGTTCACTTGTTGAAGTTGATTTTCTTTTTTCTTGGAAAGAGAGCTAATTTCCTAAGTGGGGCTGGTAACTTTTACTTAATTACTAGCATCCATACTGTTCCTGAGTTTGTGCTGAGAAACTTCTGAACCTACCATAAAAAATATGGCATTTTGTTCTAAGTAGTCATGCAAAATTAAATATACAATGTCCGCCGCGAATGGAGCGAAGCGCTTGGGAAGCAATTCGCTTGCGGTTTGGGATTGCTTCACTTCCTTCGCTTCGGACATAAATATTTTTGCATAAGTACTTATGATGTTGATTAACTCACATCTTGGACCAGTTGCAATAACGCTATTTTTGTAGGGTGGGCATTGCCCACCATTGACCTGG
>CAZZYE010000889.1:0-3730 GCA_964658145.1 uncultured Stigonema sp. | reverse complement strand
CCAAAAATTTCCCCTGAAAGAATTGAGGAGCTAAAGCGACAGTTTGGTCTCGATCGCCCTTGGCCAGAGCAATATGGGCTATGGTTATGGCGCATCTTGACCAAGGGAGATTTTGGCACAAGTTTTGTTTACCAACGTTCGGTAGCATCCCTGTTGTGGGAGCGCGTACCGGCAACTTTGCTGTTAGCGATCGCTTCTTTAGTTGTAACTTGGGCGATCGCTATCCCTTTGGGTATTGTCGCTGCAGTTAGGCAAAATCGCAGCACTGACCGCATTTTACAAGTAATTAGCTATGCCGGACAAGGATTCCCTAGTTTCATCACTGCTTTGTTGCTGCTGATTTTTGCCCAAAACACTTCGCCTGTGTTTCCAGTGGGTGGTATGACTAGCATCGATCACAGCGAACTTTCGTGGTTTGGAAAACTCCTGGATACTAGCTGGCACATGATTTTACCCACCGTTGCTTTAAGTGTCACTAGCTTTGCTGGCTTGCAGCGCTTCGCACGCGGTCAATTGTTAGATGTACTACGCGAAGATTACATCCAAACAGCTCGCGCAAAAGGACTACCAGAAAACCGAGTTATCTACGTTCACGCACTCCGCAATGCGATCAATCCCCTAATTACCTTGTTGGGTTTTGAGTTAGCAAGTTTATTAAGTGGTGCCTTCATTGCTGAATTTTTCTTCAACTGGCCCGGTTTAGGAAGATTGACTATACAGGCTGTGCAGTCTCAAGATTTATATCTATTAATGGCAAGTTTGATGATGGGCGCAGTGCTGCTAATTATCGGTAATTTCCTTGCCGACTTGATGCTCAAAGCTGCCGATCCTCGGATTACCCTAGAAAATCTCAATTAGTCAGTCGGTTGTTGTTAAGGGAAGTGGGGAATAATTAAAAATAGAAATTATTCATTTTTAATATTTAATTCCCTACTCCCCACTCCCGTACAGACGTTCCGCCGGAACGTCTCTTCCCAACTCCCTTATACTGTTGCTTTTTCTAACATCAACTTAGAACGCTTCACCTGTTCAGGAACAGAAACGGGGTAATCTCCAGTGAAGCAGGCGGAACAGAAAGTATTGGGGTCTTCTCGCGTTGCTTCCAGCATTCCCTTCCAACTAAGATAGGCAAGAGAGTCAACCTCAAGTTGCTTGGCAATCTCTTCCACTGACTTGGTAGCAGCAATAAGTTGTTCTTGAGTATCAGTATCAATGCCATAAAAGCAGGGGTGAGTTACTGGAGGAGAGGAAATCCGCATATGGACTTCTACAGCACCCGCCTCATGCAAAGTTTTGACCAGTTTGCGACTGGTGGTTCCCCGAACAATCGAGTCATCCACTATCACCACTCGTTTGCCGTATAGCACATCCTTGAGGGGGTTGAGTTTCATGCGGATACCCGACTCACGCATAGTTTGTGTCGGCTGAATAAAGGTGCGCCCTACGTAGCGATTTTTAATCAACCCTTCTACGTAGGGAATGCCAGAAGCTTGGGAATAACCAATAGCAGCGGGAACACCAGAATCAGGAACACCAAAAACAATATCAGCATCAATAGGAGATTCAAGAGCAAGTCTCCGCCCTAACCGCATTCGGTAGCTATACAAACTCTCGTTGTGCATGACGCTATCAGGGCGGGCAAAGTAAATCATCTCGAAGATGCACAGCTTGCGTTCCTTTTGACTCCATTGGTAGGAAGTCAAACCTGTTTCGTCGATCCAAACTAACTCACCAGGTGCCACCTCTCGCAGGTATTCAGCACCAATGATGTCTAAACCACAAGTTTCTGAAGCCAGAACGTAACGGACTGGATTCTCGCCCAATGTGCCAATCACGAGAGGGCGAATGCCATTAGGATCGCGGATACCCATGATGCTTGAGTGAGTACCAACTACTAAACTAAAGGCGCCTTGACAACGTTGCAACGCCCGAATTGTGCCTTCTATCCAATCGCCACCAGCATCAATTTCTTGGGCGATCGCAAAAGCAATCATTTCTGAGTCAGTTGTGGTCACTAAGTTGCATTTCTGCTTTAGCAATTCATCTCGTAGCTTCACAGCATTGACTAAATTACCATTGTGTGCTAAAGTAAGTTTTCCTAAGCGGGTTTCGACCATAGCCGGCTGAGCATTAACTTTGCGGCTGGAGCCTGTGGTTGAATAACGAGTGTGACCAACGGCTATACTACCAGTTAAGTTACTTAGAATTGATTCATTGAAGACCTGGGACACCAACCCCATGTCTTTGTGCAAGTGGACTTGTGTACCTTCAAATGTGGCAATACCAGCTGATTCTTGACCCCGATGTTGGAGGGCATATAATCCAAAATAGGTAAGTTTGGCAACGTCTTCCCCTGGTGCGTAGACGCCAAAAACACCGCAAGCTTCTTCTGGCTTATCACGAAAAGTTTCACTTGCTTCGGTTGAGTCTTTGGCTTGTTGATCGTCCAAAGTGACGGGATGGTCGGGAATCATGGTAGCTTTGCTCCTGATGAGGGTATCAAGTCACTGAAAATTATGTAAAGGATTAGTTAAAAAAATATTAACAAGTTGTTAACCATCCAATTTAAACTTTATCGCAATAATGCTTAAGAGCGCGAATAAGAGAGCAAATAGTTATTTGGGAACATTGCCGTACCCCTAAGAAACTATGCTTTTTACTCCTACTCTTAACTTCTCTCATTAGGAGTATGAGTGTGGATGGATAGACGCCTTTCTATGGCTTGAGAGTAGCGATCGCTCATATCTTCAATACTAACGTTGATTAAGGTTTGGTTATTAGTGGTTAAAACCCCCAAACCCATTCCGGAATTCCCGACTTTACCAAGTTTTTGCCACTCTTGACCCAGATTTTCCCGTAAGTATGATTCCCAAATTTCTTGTTGTCCTGAAGCCACAGAAACTAAAATTCGCGCCCCACCCTCACCAAACAGTACTTCATCCCAACGAAGATCGGGCATTCCTACCACTTCTAACATGATTTCTGCACCGAGATTGCCAGATATGCTACATTCTGCTAAGGCTACAGCGACTCCACCCTCAGCACAATCATGAGCCGATCGCACCCATTCTTGACGAATTCCCTCGCGGCACACTTGCTGCACGCGGCGTTCCAAGTCAAAATCTACTAAGGGCGGTTTTCCCGCCACAGTACCGTGGATAGTCGCTAAATATTCTGAACCACCCAAAGTTATTTTAGATTTTGGCTCCCCCCTTTGTAAGGGGAGCCACCCCCGTGCGGAGGTTTCCTCCGTTGAGGGGAGTGGCGTGGGTTGTTCAGATCTGATTTTGGATGGGATAGGTAATCCCAGAAGATAAATCACATCGCCAACTGCTTGCCAACCTTGACCACAAATCTTGGTTAAATCGGGAATCAACCCCACCATACCGACAACTGGAGTGGGATAAATTGGTTGGGGGTGGCCTTGGGAATCAAGGGTTTCGTTATACAGAGACACATTCCCGCCAGTCACTGGGGTTGCCAACTCTCGACAACCAACAGCCAAACCGCGACAAGCTTCAGCTAATTGCCAGTAACCAACAGGTTTTTCTGGACTGCCGAAATTCAGGTTATCAGTCACCGCCACAGGTTCAGCGCCCACACAGCTAAGATTGCGAGCAGCTTCTGCCACCACCGCCTTAGCTCCTTCATAGGGATCAAGATAAACGTAACGAGGATTGCAATCAACCGTAGCAGCGACACCGCGTTGGGGAATGGGGGGATGAGGGGG
>CAZZYE010000888.1:2584-3731 GCA_964658145.1 uncultured Stigonema sp. | reverse complement strand
CTGTTCCCTGTTCCCTCTAAATAATTGTATGAACGACTGCCGACAAAGGGGCAGAAATTATTGTAGATTTTATACGGGAAATTGTAAGCCAAAATCGAAAATCTGAGATGAGCAACCCCCGTGTTTTGTGCTTGGGTGAAGTTTTGTTTGATTATTTAGCCGATCAATTGGGGCTAAAGCTAGAGCAAGTTGAATCTTGGACTCCCTATCCAGGGGGGGCACCAGCTAACGTAGCGTGTGCTTTGGTAAAGTTAGGGACACCAGCAGGATTTATCGGCGCTGTCGGTGAAGATGAACCAGGGAATACATTGGTAAACCTCCTACAAGTTGTAGGTGTAGAGACAACAGGGGTGCAACGCCATCCGACAGCACCAACGCGGCTCGTTTATGTTGTGCGCGATCAGGCGGGCGATCGCAGCTTTGCTGGATTTGGCGATCTGGATACCAATGAATTTGCCGATACCCACCTCAAAGCCGAACTTTTGCCGCAGTCGCTATTTCAAGGAGCAGATTTTCTGGTTTTAGGCACTTTGGAATTGGCATATCCGGAAAGTGGGCGTGCTATTCACCGCGCCCTGGAATTGGCAGAACTATACGACATGAAGATTTTGATGGATGTCAACTGGCGTCCTGTATTTTGGACTGATCCTGACATTGCACCGCAAAAAATTCGGGAATTATTTAAGCATGTCGATTTTATTAAACTCTCTAAGGAAGAAGCTGAATGGCTATTTGATACCACCGATCCTGGAGCAATCACTTATCGCCTGAATTCGGTTGAGGGCGTACTGGTAACCGATGGGGAAAATGGTTGCGCCTATTGCTTAGGTGAAAACGAAGGCAAAATACCTGCCTTTGCCATGTCTGTCGTTGATACAACTGGGGCAGGAGATAGCTTTTTGGCGGGGTTCATCCACCAAGTGTGTCAACATGGGATCACGAGCTTGAGCGATCCTGAAACAGTGAAAAAAATCATCACTTATGCTAGTGCTGCAGGTGCTTTGACTACGACTAAACCAGGAGCGATCGCTTCTCAACCAACAGCAGCCGAAGTGGAAGCTTTCTTGCGATAGCGAAGCGCAGATCGCAGCAGCAGTTTAAGGTTCGTAGTTGCGCTGTCTAGCCTTCGCGTTCGCCTAAAGGCGAA
>CAZZYE010000888.1:0-2549 GCA_964658145.1 uncultured Stigonema sp. | reverse complement strand
CGCCAAGACAGCGCAACTACGAACCTAATTTATACGAATTGCCGGAAAAATTCTCGTGCATACCTTTAGTATTTCTGTCAATGCGTAAATCTTACCTTATTCCACGGTGTGCGCGTTTACAATAGACTTCCACTATCAGGCGATGATCTACAAAATGCATTGCCAAATCCGGCTAGTCAGGCTGGACATGCGAAAAGTAAGCACAATTTTCCCGAAGATATCCAATCTGACATCAACAATCCAGTGCTTGTGTTTATAGGGATAAATGATAATGGTCGCCAAGTTACAGTGTTCTATAAAAATGGGGAGGTAGTTATCACTCAAGATAAGCATTTTACTCGCGTGGGAGGTAAACAAGCTCCTAGAACACCAGTCAACCCAGACAAGTGGGCTGCAAACCCCAATTATGTTGAAATTAGTGAGGGACTTCCAAAACTGCAATACTCTAAGCCTATTATTTCTCTTAACTTTGTGCAAGTTGGTCCGATTGACGGGCAACCTGTTGTCTTTGACGATACGGTTTACTTTTTATCATGTGGGTCTAAATCTGAGGCATGCTTTATTGCCACTTTGCTAAATTCGCAACCAGCTAGAGAGTTTTTAGAATCGATGATTTTTTGGAGTGATAAGCGACCAATAACTATTGAATTACTCAAGCGCCTAAATTTGCGAACACTAGCCCAGGTTTTAGGTCAAGAAGAGGAATACAATGGTTACGCAGTTTGAATCTCCTTTTTAACCGACTTGAGCTATAAGCCAAGAAATTTATTTTTTGGCGCACGGTGAAGCTACATCCGCAGTCCTTTCTCTTTTAAGAGTGCATCTGCCCAAGCTTTATCTTCTACGTTGAGAGGTGGTTCAGGTTCAAGGGTGTAGTCGATCGCTAAATCATATCTTGCCTGGTCGTACACTTGAATTAACAAACTCTGCAAATCTACTAAAAGCTCTGTATCCCCAGGCTGTAAAGGTAGCATAAATGACGGTATTTTCTGCCGTAAACTAAAAGTATATAACTGAGCTAACGGACGGCGATTTCCTAGAGCAACTAAGATGCGATAATCTGTCTGTGGGGTTTCGTTGAGAATAGGCATAGGTGTTCCACTCCGCAGCAAGTCAATCTCTACTAAATTAGTAGAACTGCTTAAAACTTCCATTCGCTTATTTTCATAAGCCTCTCGTCCTTTTCCCGGACGTTTATTGGTAGGGGAGAGAACTTCAATTGCTGTTACCACGTACCCAGTTGATACATCTCTAATTTCTAAATAACTTTCCCTGACTTCTTGCGGCATCGATAATGTCACAGTTAAAGATTCGCCGGTATCAGGTATAGTTATCGTTGATGGTGTATGGTTGGTGTTTGATTTTTTAGATATGACAGATATGTCAGGAATTCCTACTAAAATTGAATCGAATGGCAGGCTAGTATAGGTTCTTTTTTCAATCGCAACTCGATATTTACGACTAAGATTAGACTCTATGGCATTGGCGATCGCGATAATCAAGCGATTATGTACCTCTGGCCACAATTGGGGATGCTCTAGATAAGGGTTCATTCCTGGAAATGGTGAAGCCATAGGTCACACCTCACTTTTGCTAATTCCAATTTTAACTGAATCTGCCCAAGTCGCGCTCTCTAGTCTGCTTGTATGTTTCGAGGTATGTTCTAAATTACACATGTATGGTATTTATACCTTTGTAGAGACGCGAAATTTCGCGTCTCTACATGCCCGATTATCACTAACAATCCTTATCGGGGCTTTGGATTGGAGCAGATGATTTACAGTTATTGATTGGTGAATGTTATTTCCTCTAGTTCTTCGATTTCTGAAATACCAACTAGGGTAACTGGTTGTTGATTAGGAAACTCGACAACAAGTCGTAACTTTCCTCCCATTGCTTCTACGTATTTTCGTAAAGTTGAGAGCATTAAATCAGTACGCTGTTCAAGTCGAGAAACATTCCCTTGATCGATTTGAAGAAGTTCTGCTATCTGCTCTTGAGTAAGTTTGAGTGCTTGTCTGAGTTGTTGTCGCGTCATTTCCTGGGCTATAAGTTCGGCAGAACGCTCTTTAATCTCTTTTTGTTGCTCCAATGGTAACTGTTTTATTTTTTCCCTCAAAGTTGTACCCATATTCAATCTCACTTTTCCTTTAGTGCTGCTAAATGTTTAGCATACCGGGCATCTGCTTTTTTGATGAGTTGTTTGTAGAAACGGCTTTCACTACTACCAGACTTATCACCTGCTACTAACAAAACAGCACACCGTTGTGGATTGAACGCAAACGCAACGCGCCAAACACCATCTGCTGCATTGAATCTCAATTCCTTCATATTGGCATACTGTGAACCGTTAAGTGTATCAACATGAGGACGTTTTAGCTCAAAGCCAAAGGTTTCTAACAGTTCTGCCTTAGCAAGTAACTCAGTTTTTACTTCTTTTGGTAGAGCGTCAAACTCCAGTTCAAATTCATCATCCAATTCGACAACCCAGTTCATTAATTACTGTACGTTCGCTCATTTTTAACCGCAAGATTTAATAAGCGCCTTAC
>CAZZYE010000887.1:0-3731 GCA_964658145.1 uncultured Stigonema sp. | reverse complement strand
CAACAATCAACAATCAACAACTAACTAAAAATGCCAGCTACTTAGTAGACCTAACGACCAACTTAGCAGAAAACCCAGCACACTGATGCCTACAAGGATAGTCAACAAATACCCTTGGGAACGACCAGAGGCGGTGTACCGCAAGCCTTGTCCACTAAGAATTGTCGCAAACCCAACAAAGTTAACCATACCATCAACTAGATAGCGATCGCTCCAAGCAGAAATCCTAGAAAGCAGTGCGACTGCACCAACCACTGTCAGTTTATAAACTCGGTCGATGTAAAAGTCATAACCCAACAAATCTTGCACAAATCTCCAACTAAGTATTGTTGATCTCGACCAAGCTTTGTGCAGATAAATTGTAGACCCGATAGCGACTCCTAACATAGTAGAGAACACCAACAACAACAGTACGTACCAATTAATACTTTCCCAACCGGGTAGCAGATACCATTGCTGTAGCATCAGGGGTAATATCAAAGTTAGAACTGTCAAAAATACCATCGGCAATGCCATTTGCCAACCGACTTCTGGGGCACGGCGGGTCTTTTGTTGTGGTGTACCCCAGAAAATTAACCGGAATACACGTGTTAAATTTAATGCCGTTAAGCCATTTACCAATACCAAGACACCTGTTACCCAAGGGCTAACCAGCGCTAAGCCGTCAGCCCATGACAGCATTGCCCAAAAGCTTCCTAGGGGGAGCAGCGTTACCATTCCCGCCGAACCCACAACAAAGGCAGTGGTGGTTACTGGCATCCGTGACCACAAACCGCCCATTTCGGTTAAATCTTGAGTGATGGTGGTAAAAATTACTGAACCAGCGCTCATAAATAACAGTGCTTTGGCGATCGCATGAGTCAACAGCAACATTAGGGCAACACCTCCTTGTTGCAAGCCCACCGCCAAAAACACTAACCCCATATATGCACTAGTGGAATGAGATAAGGACCGCTTAATGTCAATTTGGGCGATCGACACTAACGATGCTCCTACTGCTGTCACAGCACCCATCACTATCAAAGCATTTAAAGCCAGTGGCGACAACGCTAGAATTGGCTGAAGTTTATACAGCACATAAGCACCACCAGCTACCACCATTGAGTTCCGCATTACCGAGGCTGGGTTGGGACCTTCCATTGCCTCATCTAACCACAGATGCAGCGGAAATTGGGCGCATTTACCCGCAGGTCCTGCAATCAATGCTAAACCTAGTAAACTTGAGGTCACTGGGTCTAAGTTAGCCGTTTGCGCCCATTCATATAAATCAGAAAAGTTCAAACTGCCAGCTATAGTGGAAAGCGTCACGACCCCCATTAGGAGTAACAAGTCCCCCACCCGCTTGGTTAAAAACGCATCTCTCGCCGCCGTTACCACTAGTGGTTGCGCATACCAAAATCCTACCAGCAAGTAAGTAGAAAGAGTCAGGAGTTCTAAGAGAGCATAACTGAGAAACAAGGAGTCACTAATGGCTAAGGCACTCAGCGCTGCTTCAAAAAATCCCATCAGGGCAAAGAAACGCGCTAACGCCCAGTCCTTCTCCATATAACCTAAAGCGTAAGTTTGTGCTAGCAAACTTAACCCGCCAACTAAAACTGTTGTCCCAATACTAACTGGAGAGATTTCTAAGGCAAAGGATAAGTCCAAATCTGCAGTTTTTAACCAGGTAATCACAAGACTTTCTTGTTCCCGGTCCCAAATATCGAAGAAGATGAACAGGCTATGGACAAAAGCCAAAATGGTCGTCAACACGTTGAAGTAAGCTGCAGGTCTTGGTCCTGTACGCCGAATTAATCCCATTGCCCATGGCAAGGTAAAAAGCGCACCTATTAAGCCATAAATAGGTATCAACCAACTTGTTGAGAATAAAAACTGATTCATTTAAGTTTTCCCTGATGCCTCAGATGTCAATTATTCGCTCTACTCTATGAACTGACTAGACTTCACTCTATAGTTTAGACAATTTGATTTTTTTATTCTATAAAGTATTTTATTTTGCTTTACTTTGTAATATTAGGAAAATAATTCTTATCATTTTAATAATTAAAATATCTAAGTATTCTTTAGTTACCTCTTGTTAGATTACGACAATTACTAATCTAAAAAAACATTTTATTGAAATTATAACAAAAACTTATCTTTTTGTATAGATAATCTTTTAGATAGACAGCCAAAACAGACTCAAGACTTGCTGTTGATCTGTCTAAGCTTGTCGTCATTCGTCTTTTTACGGAATCTACGCCTTGATAAATTGGTTTGATTTACCATTATAAATGAATTATAAAACCTTAATTAACTCCTCTAGCAATCTATAAACTTCTATTAAGCAGTTTGCTAAATGAATTTTTGTTAAGTTTTCTTAAAGTATGTTATCACAAACTATTATAGTGATTTATATTGCCAAGAGTACCAAGCTTTTCTATGCTTAATATAGAAGTGCTCGTATTAATGCAAGATGAGTACCTCCGTAGAAATTTTCTATAACAGTATTAATTGCATTAACCTGATGAGGGAATTCGGCGATGCCAATTGCAGTTGGAATGATTGAAACTAAAGGTTTTCCGGCGTTAGTAGAAGCCGCTGATGCGATGGTGAAAGCCGCTCGCGTCACCTTGGTAGGCTATGAAAAAATCGGCAGCGCTCGGGTCTCCGTGATTGTCCGGGGAGACGTATCGGAAGTGCAAGCTTCCGTAGCAGCCGGAATTGAAGCAGCCACAAGGGTGAAAGGCGGTGAGGTGTTATCCACTCACATCATTGCTCGTCCCCACGAGAACCTGGAATACGTTTTGCCTATTCGGTACACTGAAGATGTAGAGCAGTTCCGTACTTAACAATTTTAGATTTAGCTCCTACCCCCAAAGGGTACTTGCTTTAAAAACGCTCCGCTTTCTGGATTTTGGATTGCTCCTATAAGCAATTGCAGACGGTGTCCCAGATAAAGGATGGTAAATTTTAGATTGGGCAGATCCTAATCTAAAGTTTAAAATCTAAAGTCTAAAGTTTTTACAGCTTTGTTTGTGTTCATTTGTTTAGAAGCTAGTTAAGGATTAAAACTAATGTCAATTGCAGTAGGAATGTTGGAAACATTGGGCTTTCCGGCGGTAGTGGAAGCTGCTGATGCGATGGTGAAAGCTGCTCGTGTCACCTTGGTAGGCTATGAGAAAATCGGTAGTGGTCGCGTTACCGTAATTGTCCGAGGAGACGTTTCAGAAGTACAAGCTTCAATAGGAGCGGGAATTGAATCAGTCAAGCGAGTTAATGGTGGACAAGTACTGTCTACCCACATCATTGCTCGTCCTCATGAGAACCTAGAGTACGTTCTACCAATTCGATACACCGAAGACGTAGAGCAGTTCCGCGAGAATGTTAACGCGATTCGGAGTCCCAACAGAAGACCTTAAAGAGTAATGCAAGTTGCCAAAGTTCGCGGCACAGTGGTCAGCACTCAAAAAGACCCAAGTCTTAGAGGTGTCAAACTACTGTTGTTGCAGCTAGTAGATGAGGAAGGACGTATTCTACCAGAATACGAGGTGGCAGGTGATAATGTTGGTGCTGGAGTAGATGAGTGGGTGCTTGTCAGTCGTGGTAGTGCAGCCCGTCAAGTTCTAGGTAATGAACAGCGTCCGCTAGATGCAGTAGTGGTGGCGATAATTGACACAATTTACGTTGAAGATCGCTTGATCTACAGCAAAAAAGACCAATATTGATAGTTAGTGGTTAGTGGTTAGTGG
>CAZZYE010000886.1:0-3745 GCA_964658145.1 uncultured Stigonema sp. | reverse complement strand
TTAACTTTATAAAGAGGAAAGACGATTTGGTAAGCGGAACCTGCTGGAATCAAAGTAGCTTTTATTATTTCAAGCTGGTCGTCTTCGAGGACTTGGCAGTCAACTTGTTCTAGAGGGGTTCTGCTAGGATGCTTTTCAGTCTCTTCATCAGCCAAATACGATGAGCCATAAATCTCAACGATTGGAATACCAGTGGTTAAATCTAGGTACATTGCGCGAGTTGGCAGATGAAAACGAATAGTTGGCTCCCCCACCTCGCAAATAACCTCTTCTAAGTTGGGATTATTGGGGATTAATGTGATCCGGGGTCTAGTTGGAGCATCACTTTTCATAAAAATTTTTGATTTTGTCAGGTAAAAAGTAATATTGGCGGTTTTATGGAAATAATTTTACAGCTTTTTGGGTTATTTTTAGGCGATCGCCGCAAAGTAAAGTATTCATAGGCTCCCTTGATCTGGTAGATACTGCGATCGCTCGAATTGAAAAGATTTTCTCTTGCGGCGATGGGCTGACCTCAGATGTGACGAATATTTACAAGTATTTTAGCCACTTCCTAGGATACTTTGTCTTGTAATTCCTATACCAACTACAGATAGGATAAAGCAGAATTACCAGGATTATCCAAATATTGTAAATCATTGGTAAATCATATCCATAGTCTGCTGGCATTAAGCGGGAGGCGATAAAGGGCATAATAATTGCCTTTAATCCATATTTAGGTAAAGCCAGCAAGATAGCAGTAAAATGGATGAGCCAAAGGTGGATTACATAAAAAAATAAAGGAACCTGACCGAATAAAACTAAAGGTTGAAAAATCCTCCATCTCTGCTTTTCAAACAGGTAAAGCAGGAGCATTGCTAAACCTAGTGTGATTAATAAATAAAGCAATGAAGGTGGATATTTATTACAGTTAATAAATGATAGTATGGTACGGGTGAAATTGGTTTGCACTGTCCAAGGGTGCGGGTCACCATATATATTCAAAGCGCGGAGAACCACGAAGCCAGCAATTAAACCCAGTCCCAAAGATCGCAAAAATCGCAACCGAGAAGCTTTTTCCCGCTTAAATACACTCCCAAACACATAACCCGTTGCCATCACCCCAATCCAAGGAATCAGGGGATAGAGAATGACAAAAATTTTATGAGGAAAAGGTGTGAACATTTTTGGTTCATGAAGTACTGCCCACAACCAATCCCATCTTCCTAGTTGTTCAGCATGGATACTATCAAATAAATTGTGTCCACCTATAAGCAAAATTCCAAATGCAGCTATCAGAGAAATTGGCATTCTAATTAATGCTGCTAAAACGACCATTGATTGACCAACCAATTGCCCATCATTAGTCACAAGTTAAAACTATGCAATATTTGTCAATACCTCTAAAGAGATAAATAAACTACTGATTTTGAAGAAATCGTGGGGTAATATTTGCAGTGATGGAAAATCATGTGAAACTCGATTGAGACAAGTAATTGAGCGATCATGAGGAACCGTGAGGTGAGCGCCAATCGAAAAATTAACAGAGACCACGCCAAAAAAACTCAAAGACCAATGGTGGAGGATGAGGTAATTGCGCAGCAACTAGAAGCGTTATTAACACCAGCTATCACCGCGCAAGAAAACTACTGCCGTCAACTAGGTTTAAGGGATAGAATTCTCAATTTACCTTTGATGGTGGCGGCGGTATTAACCCTACTATGGCGAGATGTCGCTGGAGTGACGGAGCTTACAAGAATGTTAGCTCGAGAAGGTTTTCTGTGGTGTAGTCCCAAAAATGTTAGCCAGCAAGCGATATCCCAACGGTTTTTGACGTTTCCAGCAGAATTATTTGAGAAAGTTTTTAAAGATTTATTACCAAATTTTACAACGGCTTGGCATAGTAGGAATCAACGACCTCTGCCAGAAAGTATTCAGTTTACAATGAGCAAATTTTCTCGAATTTGGATAATAGATGGCTCAACTTTGGAGGCATTATTTTGTAAGCTGAAAAGCTTGGAAGATATCCCTAAAGGACAATTAGCAGGGAAAATGGCAACGGTCATAGATTTAATAACTAGACTACCAATAGAGATTTGGTTTCAAGAAAACCCAAGAGCTTCTGATACTAAGCTTGAGGAAAATATCTTACACTTGGTCACAGCGAAAACCTTACTCTTACTAGATAGAGGATTTTATCATTTTAGCTTTTGGCTGAAATTAATTGAACAAGATGTTCAGTTTATTACTCGATTGAAAAAAGGAGCATCAATTCATATTCAGCAAGTATTTACAGACAGCTACGCTCTACGAGACCGCAAGATACGTCTGGGATCTGGGACGAAAACAACTCCATTTATCACTTTACGCTTAATTGAAGTTCGTTCACAGAATACCTGGCATTCTTACTTGACAAGCGTACTTGACCCAACTATTTTACCTCCCTACGTAGTAGTTGATTTATATCGACGACGCTGGCGGATTGAAGATGCTTTTAATACAGTAAAACGACTCTTAGGTTTGAGTTATTTGTGGACTGGTTCTATTAACGGCATTCAGTTGCAGATTTGGGTAACTTGGTTATTTTATGCTGTATTGGTCGATTTAGGGGATGCTATGGCTAACGAGCTTTCATTACCCTTTGATGAAATTTCTTTAGAGATGATTTATCGTGGTCTTTATCATTTTTATGTTGCTCATCAAAAAGGCAAAGCTGCCGACCCAGTCAAATATTTCGCCTCCCGAGAAAATCAAGATTTAGGAATTGTTAAAGGACGACGAAAACCGAATATTAAGTTAATCGTCGCACCCTTTCCTGAAAAACAGCGAGGCACTGACCAATTTTTCTTCCAAGCTTCTTCTAAAAGCCCCTTGACAACTGCCAAGCACTCTTAACTTGTGACCAATGGGATAAACGGGTTATTGCGGGTGAGGGAATTGGTTATTTTTCAAAGGTTGATTCTAATTTACGCTGTTTGTACAGCACAGATGAATTACCATTAAAATCGCTGTATACTGTCGCTAAATATCACTAATTATTGATTAGAAATGTTTCGTACCATCGGGCATTATCGCTCCTTGAAGATTAACGTTTTCCAGTGAAGTTGATATTAGCTTAACTCCTTTAAGGTTAGCCCCTGATAAATTAGCCCCCTGAAAATCGATATGTATTAATATAGCTCCTGATAAGTCAGTTCCTGATAAATCGGCTTCTTCAAAATTGACATGGTTTAAGAAAGATCCTGATAAATTAGCTCCTTTAAGATTGGCTTTCATCATATCAACTGTGTCAAGATCTGAGTTCGACAAGTTGGCTCCTTGAAAATTAAATTTCACCATAGAAACTAACTTAATATGAGTCTTTGACATGTTGGTTTTTTGAAAGTTTACTTCTAGAAAAGAAGTTTGTATTAATTTAGCATATGATAAGTCGTTACCGGATAAATCGACTTTTCCAAAGTTGGTTTGTGTTAAATCAGCATCTAAAAAGTTGACTCCTTTAACATTGACTTGTATCATATTAGCTAACTTCAAATTAGCATGAGACAAGTTGCTTCCTTGAAGATTGACTCGATCCATAAAAACAGACGACATATTAGATAGTGATAAATTAGCTTTTGATAAGTCAGTATTTGAGAAGTTTGCATTGGAAAAATTAGAATATGATAGGTTAGATATTGATAGATTAACATTTGATAAGTGAGAATCTGAGAGTTGAATATTCGATAAGTTAGCTCCTGATAAGTTTGTTTCTGATAGGTTAGAT
>CAZZYE010000885.1:0-3745 GCA_964658145.1 uncultured Stigonema sp. | reverse complement strand
GATGTCTAATGAATTGCGAAGCGCCGCAGTCTAGTTGCTCTGCACCAAAATTCATTAATTACGAATTACGAATTAGTAATTATTCCGTCAAGGTTGCTCAGAATCTACTTCAGGTGTGACAAAAAGTGATGTCATCGGCTTAACACCATCGGCTGTATCACCAGCCAAATTTAGGTACTCATAAATACCAAAAGCATCTTCTGTGGTACGTAGAAGTGAGTAGTGATTGTATGGTGTATCATCAACTACACCCTGTGGTCCATGATTGGTAATCACAACTGTGGCAATCTGACCGCCACCAAAGTTAGCATTGCTGTTAGGGTCATAACCACAACAACCTTGAGTCCCTATTTTGACTGCGGGATTGTTGTCCTCATCCCAGGTGATGATAATAGCATTGTTACCTTGAGACCAGATGCTTGAGCTTTGAATTGCATTTACAATCGCCCCAACCTGAGCATCACCCCTTCTAATCCGACCTGAATCAGGATCAAGTTGACAGTCATTAGGAACATTCACTCCGCCGTCGGGTAGTCCATGCATTTCGTTACACTGATTAGCCACAATCTGGCTGTAGTTCGGGACATTACCACTCTTGAGATCTGCATAGAGTTGATCGAATCCGACAAGCTTTGATGACAAGCTAGGGTCATTCTGCACATTCTCAAAGTTGATGAAGCCGTTATCCTTGGAGGCATAAAGCTGCGCAGGCTGGGTATCAGTAGGGTCTTCCGGAAAGTAGATCGCGTTGGTGGCTGGAGATGGAATAGTCTCAAAGTATCCTTTCCAAGTCAGCCCCTTTGCCTGTAGTTGGTCAACTAGACTCGGACCTGAGACAGTGTGATTTACATAATCAGGTTGATTGGAGTTGTCGCAGTACTTGAGTGAACTCCCTGGTACACAGTAGAAAGCATCATCGTCATCGATACCAAAGGTACTGCCGCCAAGAATAGCAACGTAGTTACCTTCACTGGGATGCACCTCACCGTAGAAGTTGGTCGCATTGCCGTACTTGTTCGCTAAGCTATTAATATTTGGTGCATCCTGACTGCCAATGATTCTGCGCTGAGCCTGGTTTTCTTCGATGATCACAAAGATATGATCGTAGCGAGGAATCGCTAAGTCTTCAGCAGTTGGGTTACTAATGGTATCTGCTAATGCTGAGTTGGAAATGCCTGCAAGAGCGAATGCGCCTACCAAAAGACTCAGAGAACGTTGTGCGATCGCGCTAATAGATAAGCCAAATGGCGAGTGCGAAAACTTTTTAGGTTTCATGGTGGACGATCCTTTTTGTATGGTTTTTTATACAAAAGTTTCTCAGTATATAGAAGTCATCTTAAGATAAGCTATGGAGCGAATAAACACATATTAAGCTATTATACCCAGATGCGTTAACCAATAAAAACGCGTAGATATTTTAGTTGGCAATTTGGCAACCACTCCGATGAAGAGAGGAGTATCGTGTAAATCAATGGGTCTTGCATAAAGACGCAGATCTTCCGGGTTAGCTATCAGGGTCTTTTACTACAAATATCCGTACAGTGTTTGTTGTCGTCAAATCCTATTTTGAACAGTGTCAACCCCAGGTGATGAGTCTGGGGTTTTGCTTTTTGCTTTGGGGGGCGATCGCCCTATCAACAGTAAAAACAAAGTAACTAGGACCAGCCCTTTCAAGGTGGCTTAAAAACCTAGGCAATTATGCCGAATTTTTGGCATTTAACCTGATCCCAAGGTGAGACGCTGCGCGAAGAGAAGAAAAACTTCATTTTTACGCTTCACCTTGAAAGGGCTAGTCCTAGTAACCTCAATGACATCATAATTTACACAAGCAAAAACGTGACGCTTAACACGCCACGTTACACAACACAACTATGAACACATGCACAGAGCTCTTCATGCCAAACATTCTAAAGCTTGGAACAATCAGATGACCTTAGTAGGATTACTGATAGTTTATTGGTACAATTAGCAGCAATATTCCAGACTGGGCAGATCAACACGATCGCTACATTGGGCAAGGATTAATAAATACAGGAAATACTGGAGAAAACAGCTAAGATTAAAATGCCCGATTTGTTTGCAGATACTTCTGGATGGGGAAATCTGATTGATCCAACCCAAACTCATCACACGCTGGCTGCAAATTTGTACCGCATTGCCCGTCAGGAACAGCGTAAAGTAATTACCACCAACTACATCATCACTGAATTAGTGGCTTTACTCACAAGTCCGCTCCGAATTCCGAGATCCACGACAATCAGCTTTATTCAAGCGTTTAAACATTGCGAACCGCGCTTGCATGGCAAGGGTGTCATCTAGAGGTGACAGGGTGATAGGCTGTTGATACTTGAGCCGTAGCGCTGTTTGAATCAGCCAGTCAGCGACAAAGGGATTTTTCGGTAACAAGGGACCATGAGAATAGGTAGCGATCGCATTCTGATAAAACGCTCCTTCTGTCCCATCCTCACCATTATTACCCAACCCGTACACCACTCGCCCCAAAGCTTCCACCTTTCCCAACTTAGTGCGTCCGCCGTGATTTTCAAAACCAATCAAATAAGGTTTGCTACCCATCATCTCTTCCAAGTCCCGCAAGAGACGAGTTGCTGTAACTTCCACTACTAAATTACCAATACAGCGACGGGTATTTTCACCTGCATGTACCGACACCATATCTAATATGCCTAACCCTTCGATTCGCTGTCCCAACCCCGGTTCATAATAATGTCCCAGCAACTGAGGTGCGCCACAGGTAAAAATTCCCGGAGTACCATTTTCAATTGAGTCGCGCAGTGCTTCCGCTTTCGCACCTTGTAAATCGCGCATTACAATTTCTTGCTGACGGTCTTGTGCACCACCACCGACTATCAAATCTACCCCACGGATATCATCTGCTGTGGTGCTTTGATCCAGTGGTAACACCTTGACATTGTATCCTCGCCACGAACAACGGCGCTCAATACAGATGACATTACCGCGATCGCCATAGGTACTCATCAACGTCGGATACAACCAACCAATTGTTAATTTAAACTCTTGAGAACTCATGAATTTAGCAATATCAATAGGAATTTAACAGAAACTTACCTTAAAGCAGGGAGTTAGCAGTTTTCCCCACTCACCACTCCCCATTCCCCACTCCCCCTGTTTATGGTCGGACAATCCGATGCATATCCAGAACTGGTGGGGCGATTTCGGTTTGGGTAAGCATATCGTGAATCTGTCCTCGGTGGTGTGTTTGGTGGTTAAAAAAGTGTGCCAGTAATAGGTCAACTGGGTCAGTATAAAGCTTACCCTGATTGTTCATGTAGCGAATTGTTTTGGTCAAGAAATCCTCATTTAACCCAGATATGAAGGCTTCGATGCGCTCATCTTCTAATATACGAATTTGCTGTAGCTCGTCGAAGTCATCATAGAGGATAGCATCAAGTCCAGTAGATGGCATTTCTTTGCCTTCAAACCGCGCCATCCAAATGCGATCCCCCACCATAATATGATTCAGCGTCCCGTAAATACTTTTAAAAAATGCTGGTCTGATGCGCTTCCGTTCTGCTTCTGAAAGTTGCGCACAAACTTCATAAAGCTTGCTATTTGCCAGAGTATTGTAACGTGCGAGCATCTGAAAGTGCTGTATGAGCATAATAAACCTCTTTCATTTAGATAGTGGTTAGTAGATAGTTGTTAGTGGTTATACCAGTTCTATGTGAAGTTGCCATAAATCAGATCCCCCCAACCCCCCTTAAAA
>CAZZYE010000884.1:0-3748 GCA_964658145.1 uncultured Stigonema sp. | reverse complement strand
CCGTAGTTTGCATCACCGGCACTGCCATCATCTTTTCTTCCTGCCATGTGTTCTACATATCTCAATACGGTTCAGTTAAGGCTACTCGGCTGATTAGTGATGCGCTGGTTATGAAACTCACGCAGTACCTGCACGCTGCTGCGAATAGAAAAATCGGATCATCTCCGCCGAAGCGTCAGGCCCACAAGCGTCGGTGAACGATCCTTCTGGGCTGCCACCTGACCATGCATGACCGGCTCCGTGCAGCACCCATTGTTCGACGACCAGTTGGTTCGCACCATCTACATAAACGGTACGGCTGAACTTGCGGCCATTAGATGCTGCACCTTGATCCACAATGGCACGAAGGCGCGTTTCACCCGTGCTAACCATAGTTGCCTGCTTAACGATCTCGATGCCGTTTCGGACATCCACCGTATGGTCACAATCGCCATGGAAGACAATCGTTGGGACTGTATGGTGAAATTCCTGCCGACGCTGCGCCCGTGCTGCTAACATATTCAGCATATGAGAAGGCGCACTGCCACCTTTCATTGCGCTAAATGCAGAAGGCATGTCATGAGCGGCACCATAAGGTAACCCTGAGTGCGCGCCGACAGCGGTATACAGATCAGGGTAGGTGGCACCGAGAACTACCGCCATAGCAGCCCCGGCGGACAGTCCAGCTACGAAGATGCGACGCTCATCGACCCGATAACGTGATGCAACCTCGCGCGTGATACCTGCAATGAGCGAAGGTTCGCCGCAGTCGCGCTCCTGATCTTCCGTTCGGAACCAGTTCCAACACTTGGATCCGTTTGCATTGGCGGTCTGGGCGGGATAAGCCACCAGGAAACCATACTGCTCGGAAAGCTCATTCATGCGTGTGCCGGCAGCAAAGTCATCCGGCGATTGCGTGCATCCATGCAGCATCACCACCAGTGGCACCCTTTCGGCCGATTGCTTTGAATAGCTCGAAGGGATGTAGAGCTTGTAAGTGCGCGTCCCGGCATGATTGGTGAACGATCGGCTGATGAACTCACTAGGATGTGTCTGTTTAGCGGGTGGGGTCAACTCGGTGCGTGAGAAATCGGTGTTTATATCTAATGCAAAAACTTCACTAGCAACATCTTCAGTAATTATGCCGTGCGGGCTTGCTGCGGCGGAACATTGGGTCAGCCCAGCAGCTGATAGTGCTTGCTGGATTGTGTCGGTGACACTCTTCATCAGTTCGGACTGCGTATCCAACCCTGCAGATGTGAATGCACGCTGGATTGTGTCAGTGATTTCATCGGTATTGAACGGCCACGTGGAGAATGCGGCTTCATTTGAAGAAATTTTGAATAGTCGGGCAGACAAAGGATTATAAATTTTCATGATGAATCTTTCCTAAAGAAGAGGGTATCAAAGGATACGATCAGCAAGTGCGGCACGCACTGCGGTGCTAGCGTGAAATGCGCCCAGAACAACAACGGATTGGATGGTAGCGCGGGCCAACTCAGGCGAGACGTCGTCGGCGATACGCGCCAAGCCTACCACCTGAATGTGTAACATTTCTCCCGCCGCCTGCACTCGCTCCAGATCTGCACAGGTGAATTGCAGCAGACCCAGCGTCAGGGTACGGCGCGCGACGGTCTTCTTTACCTCATCTGCGTGAACCGCAAGCTGACTCCGAATTGCGCTGCGGATAAAATCGGTGCGGTTTGAATAGAAACCCTCCTGTACCAAGAGGTCGATTTGGCCTAAATCGACAACACCAAGATTAATAGTTAGCTTTTCGGTCGCGCCCACCTTTGTCCAGACTTTCTGAGCCTCATTCATCTACATACCATCTAATTAACATCTATATGGATGGTATCACCTTATCCCGGATTTCTCACAAACAATAAAAAATTAATTTACATGACCTGATGTAAGACATTTTTGGTTGTGTTGCAAAAACTGGTGGCGGCGCATTATAAAAGTCCTTGAATTTAGCGGTAAAGTCCGGTATGGGAACTTTTGCACTGGCCCAATCTCTGGGATCGTAAAGAGCGATCGCTTGTTGAGTTTGGGTTAGTCATGAGAATCTCCAAGGCGTCCCCATATTAAAATGCGCTTGTAAGGGAAAAAGAACGGACGCTCATCCTCCAAGTACTTCATTAACTTTTCCCGATACCGTTTCACAAATCGCTCGTAAGTCTCTACATCCAGCCTTTGCTCATACGTGGTTAGTAGTGTACCGCGATACCACTCTATTACGGCTTCTCGTGATGGCAACACATGCCCATAAATCTGAAGTTTCACCTCCTGCTCCACAAACCCCAACTTATAAAGCAGCCTTGCGTAGCCGAATGGGGTCAGTACCTCCAAACGCCGCACATATCCTCCCAGTTCCTTGCTAAACTCTTGCGCTGTCTCTACTGCTATGATATGCACTGGTTCTGAGTCCATCGCTGGAACTTGTACCGCAAGCTGTCCACCTGGTTGCAACTTTGCACGTAACTTTTCAAACAATGCCTCGTGTCCCTTCACCCACTGCAAAGCTGCATTGGAAAACACCAAATCAAACTTTCCGGGGACAGGATCGTCCTCAATCTGTCCGAACTCAAATCGTAGCCCGTTTCCCTCGAACTGACGTGCTTTATACAGCATATTCTCTGAAGCATCTAACCCCACTGTCTCCTTTGCTACCAGATTGTGATGCAGGTACTGTGTTAACTTTCCCGTCCCACATCCCAAATCCAGAACTCGCAAGCCCTCTTGTCTACGAACCAGGTTTGCTAAGTCGTAGAACGGGCGATTTCTTTCTGTTTGAAATCTTTCATATAAGTCTGGATTCCATGTATCTTGCATCATTTCAACACACTATTTTTAATTTAGACGACAAAAAACTGAAAGACCCAGATCCCCGACTTATTATAGAAGTAGGGAATCTTGATTCTCAGGGATACCATATCAATAACTTCGATACTTGAACTCTATTTGTTGCTGATCGCCGTAACTATTTCCAATGATTTCAAATCTGGTAAAGGTAGTACTAGAACCATCGGATGCTCAAGTTGTTGCCAGAACTGAAATGGCTCTTTGCCAGTACAATCGGCAACAAACAGCGTTATGACAGTGCCATGCGTAACAATCATCACATCACCAATTGGGGTTTTAGCTATAACATTTTTTACAGCTTGCTGAAAGCGTTGATGAGCTTGCGTTGCCGTTTCTAGTCCCATCACCAATTCATCTGGTTTGACGAAAAAAGCAGCTAGAGTTTCAACAAACTCTTTTTCTTCTAAAAAATTAACATTGCTGCGGTCATGCTCATGTAATCCTTCGACAACTTCAACCGACTTATCAAATTGTTGACCAATAATCTGGGCAGTTTCTATAGCTTTTAGCTCAGTACTCGCGACTATTGTAGCCGGTTGGTAATTTGCTAATTTCTGAGCTAACCACTGACAGCGTTGCCGCCCTTCTGCCGACAAATGCCATTGTCTAGCAGGCACACCCGCTATTTTTTCTGGGAGGGAATGTCTAACCAGAATTAGTCTTTGCACGCTGTTTTCCCTTAAAGTCACTGTCATGTGCAACTCATTGGATGCGCGTTGTGGCACACTGTGCGTCGCTCTCAATTGTGATAACTGTGGTCTGGATGGCAGCGGAATCAAGTCAAGGACATTTACTTATCTACGGTAAAACGATAAGTTTTTAGTATATTGTAGAATGTAGAAAAGAAATTATCACAGAAAACCCCAAGAAGCAAGCCCCCAGCCAAAGCCTTTGACTACCCTTG
>CAZZYE010000883.1:0-3749 GCA_964658145.1 uncultured Stigonema sp. | reverse complement strand
TTTTTAATTTTTAATTCTTGCACTCCCTCATTTTCCGTGTTCTCTTCAGATGACGCTGGCGCTACAACAGATTAAACTGTGGATATTATTACAAAATCAATGATAGTAGCAATGTTTACATTTTACTTGTCCTGGCATACTTAAACATTTCTCAAATATAATCCTCTCAAATACAAGCCAGTTATGTCAGTTTATCAATCTAGTTGCGGTGAAACCGCCGATTTGATTATTGGTGTTGGCAATTCAGAAAACCGCGACTTGCAGTACAATGCTGCTCCTATGGGTGCTCTTGCCAATCAAAAAGGGACTATATCTACCTTTCTTGCTCCTTTGACTCAGGATACTTTTAAACAGGTTGTTGCAGAAGTTGAACAAAAATTAAAAATTGTTAATCAAACCCTGTCAATGTTGGACTCCCAAGGGTTTGAAACCATCCTGCAAGAAATGTTGCACTCCATTACCTTGAAGACAGGGGAATTACTGGGGGCAGACCGCACAACAATATTTTTGTTGGATGAAGAAAAAAAAGAACTTTGGTCAATATTGGCTCGATCTGAAGGCGATCGCTCTCTAGAAATTCGCATCCCAGCAGATAAAGGTATTGCAGGTGAAGTTGCCACAAGGAAGCAAGTCATCAATATTCCTTTTGATTTCTATGACGATCCACGTTCAGTCTTTGCCCAACAACAAGAAAAAAGAACTGACTACCGCACTTACACAATGTTAGCTTTGCCACTGTTGGGCGAACACGGGCAATTAGTCGCGGTGGTGCAATTGCTGAATAAACTAAAATGCCCGAATAATCCACAAGCCCCGATCTCAGAACGCATCGATGTTAGGGGTTTCACCAACGCTGACCAACAATTATTCCAAGAATTTGCTCCTTCGATCAGGCTGATTTTGGAGTCGTCACGCTCTTTTTATGTGGCGACTCAAAAACAAAGAGCAGCAGCGGCGCTGATGAAGGCGATCAAGTCTTTAAGTCAAAGCAGTCTCGACCTAGAAGAAACGCTGAAGCGGGTGATGGATGAGGCAAAGGAATTGATGAATGCCGATCGCAGTACTTTATGGTTGTTGGACCAAGATGCACGTACACTCTGGACGAAAATTACTCAAGACGATGGTTCAACTAAGGAGTTGCGTGTACCAGTAGGTAAAGGTTTTGCTGGCATAGTTGCAGCATCTGGCGTTCGCCTGAATATTCCCTTTGACCTGTATGACCATCCAGACTCTGATACGGCAAAAAAAATGGACATGCAAAACGGCTATCGCACCTGTAGCTTACTTTGTATGCCAGTATTTAACGTCGAGCAAGAATTGATTGGCGTTACCCAGCTAGTAAATAAAAAGAAACCAGGTGAATTTCCCCCTTATAACCCCGCTTCATGGCCAAAAGCCCCCGAATTCTTCCAAGCTAGTTTTGACCGCAACGACGAAGAGTTCATGGAAGCTTTTAATATTCAAGCAGGGGTGGCGTTGCAAAATGCCAAGCTGTTTGCCACAGTTAAGCAACAAGAGCAAATGCAACGCGATATTCTCCGCAGTCTTTCCAATGGGGTGATTTCCACTGATCAAGGCGGTCGCGTTATCGCTGCTAATGAAAGCGCTAAGCGTTTGCTAGGTCTGGAAGCAGAAGAGCGTTTGGAAGGTAAATTAATTAACGATCTCATCCGCATTAAAGAAAGCGATTTTAGCAAGTGGTGTCAAGCAGCTTTAAATGCAGCGGATTCAAAATACCGCGAACAGTACTATCCTGACCGTACACTCCTAGGTAATGGCACTCTTCAGCATAGTATTAATTTATCCATCAACACAATTGCTGACGCTAGCGACCATCAACAAGTGCGTGGGGCGTTGGTAGTCATGGATGACATCAGTGATGAAAAGCGCCTTAAGAGTACAATGTACCGCTACATGACTCAAGAATTAGCAGAAGAATTGCTGAAATTGGATGACGCTAAATTGGGAGGCGATCGCAAAGAAGTTTCGATTTTATTCTCTGATATTCGTGGCTATACCACTTTGACAGAAAACCTGGAAGCGGAAGAAGTGGTGAGTATGCTCAACGAATATTTTGAATCAATGGTAGAGGCTGTCTTTAAATACAAAGGCACTCTAGACAAATATATCGGTGATGCTATCATGGCTGTGTATGGTTCCCCCTTGCCTTTGGAAGAACACGCTTGGATGGCAGTGCAAACATCGCTTGAAATGCGCGATCGCCTACAAGAGTTTAATGCACGTCGTTCTGCAGCTTACAAACCGATAATCAACATCGGAATTGGTATTAACTCTGATACAGTAATTAGTGGCAATATTGGTTCTAGCAAGCGGATGGAATTTACCGCCATCGGTGATGGTGTTAATCTCGGCTCACGACTAGAAAGTGTCAGCAAGCAGTATGGCTGCGATATTATTATGAGTAATAATACTTACCAGCCTTGTAAAGACTTTGTGTGGGCTAGAGAACTAGATTACATTCGCGTTAAAGGTAGAAATGAGCCAGTAGCTATATATGAACTGATAGGCTTGCGTTCCGACTGTATTAGTAGCAATAGACAGCATGTCATTGAGCATTATCACAGTGGGCGTCAGTATTACCTAAATCGCCAGTTTACATTTGCCAAAGCCGAGTTTACTAAGGTTTTGGAAATCGATCCTCATGACCAACCGACAATGTTACATTTGCGACGTTGTCAACACTGGGTGCAAAAACCTCCAACAGATGCAGACTGGGATGATGGCGTCTGGACATTTAAGGATAAATAGAGGGAATTGCTAATTGCCCATGATCCATACCCTTATGGAATGAAATAGGGCTTTGAGGCTGACCACAATTTTTTGTAATGATAAAGGTAGGGAATTGAGGATCGGGGAGTGAGGAAGATGAGGAGGAAAAATTATTTAAAAATTAAAAAATTTTGCATTTTTAATTTTTAATTTTTAATTCTTCTGCTTCTTCATGTCCTTTATACATATTCCCCATTACCTGTTAGTAACGGTATAATCAATGACTCAGGGTTATCATTTGATGAAACTGTCTACCAAAGTGGTTGAGATTCTCTCGCCTGAAGAACTCCGCCGTACCTTGACTCGTCTTGCCTGTGAGATCGCTGAAAAGACGCGTGATTTATCTCAACTGTCCCTAATTGGTCTTTATACAAGAGGTGTGCCATTAGCTCAGTTATTAGCGCGTCAAATTGAGGCGATCGAAGGTGTACCTGTGGCGGTGGGAGCTTTGGATATTACATTCTATCGAGATGACCTCCACCGAATTGGGTTGCGAACGCCTGCAAAAACCGACATCCCTTTTGACCTGACAGGGAAAACTGTTGTCATTGTAGATGATGTAATTTTCAAAGGGCGGACAATTCGTGCTGCGTTGAATGCTGTGAACGAATACGGTAGACCGGAGTCGATTCGTTTAGCTGTGCTGGTAGACAGAGGTCATCGTGAGTTACCGATTCACCCAGATTTTATTGGCAAGAAACTGCCCACTGCGAAAGAAGAGATTGTCAAGGTTTATTTACAAGAGGTAGATGGACGAGATGCAGTGGAGCTGATTGGCAATTAAGCTGTCAATTGAGCCATAGCAGAAGTTGCGACTGTGTCGCCTTTCCACCCCGCTATAAATCAATACGGTTCAGATAAGGCTTTGATCCCCCCTAACCCCCCTTAAAAAGGGGGGCTTTTCCCCCCCTTTTTAAGGGGGGTTGGGGGGATCTTCAGGGAGTGACGCTTCTAACTGA
>CAZZYE010000882.1:0-3752 GCA_964658145.1 uncultured Stigonema sp. | reverse complement strand
CTAACCTGAGTGGTGCTAACCTGACTCAAGCAAATTTGAGTCGAGCGAATCTCACTGGTGCCACCCTGAAAGGAGCAAATTTAACTGAAACCCACTTAGCTCAAGCGAACCTGAGTGCTGTAGACCTAAGTGAAGTGAATCTCAGTCGGTCCTACACGCGTGGGGCAATCATGCCTGATGGAAACAGCCCCAGTTCTGTATCTAATCACCTCAAATCGTCTCTAAGTATTGCCGCGCAGGTGACGGACGATTAGCGCGATAATTCAGTAGGTAGCATTTTGATTTGTATTTCTAGTAACTTCCAAACTTAACCTAAAACTACCTTGTTGGTAGAGGAGATAACTTTAGAATCCGAAGTATATTTCTTTATGCGGAGTGTCTTTCTACTACACAACGTCATATAAGGTGCTTAGTTACTAAACAATGTCAAAAAGGTCACTGTTTAGTTTGGTTGCTCACATTCTCTTTCTAAATATGTTAGGGGGTAAATGTGAGCTTTATTACTAAGCAGGAAAGTAGGTTAACATAAACAGAAGCTTAACCAGGATTAATATGATGTCCGTATAAATAGTTACGATATACCGCCAAGCCCCCTTCCCCTCTCCCATGCTTGGGAGAGGGGTGCCCAGAGGGCGGGGTGAGGGTTCATATAATAAGTCATTAACCGGACATGATATAAATTATCAATGTATCTGAAGTTACGAAAAACACAACTGTATGGTATACTGTATTCAGTAAAGCAATTGTTAGATAGGGAAGCCAAGTAGGTTGAGTTTAATCGGTGTGTTGCAAGGGTGCGAGCGCACCCTTGCAACTAAGAGAAAATCGCTCTTCTGTAATTAATGCTAGCTGATCTGGATTTCCCACCATTCATTAGTGGTTCAACAAGCGCGATCCCGCCCCTTCCCTAATCGCACTTTCAAATATGTGTGTTCGTTGTTGAGCATAATACAATGTCTTCCTAATTACTTCTTGCGTTACGGCTTTTACAACATTAATACTTACCGAATTCCCAAGTTGATGGTAAGCCTTATCGTCATGCGGATGAAGTATAAAGCGATCAGGAAAACCTTGCAATCTCGCAGCTTCGCGAGGAGTTAGCCGCCGCACTCTATTTTTGTGGTAAACTCCCAACCTATTTGCATCACTAGCAACAACTGTAACAGAAATTTTACTGGGATCTACAAACTTATAAACTTCAAAAGAGAAGTTTCCAGATACAGGTTTATATTTATCATTAATAACTTTAAGATATTTCTTGGCAACTAGGGAATCTAGAAGTTCTCCAAGATTGGGATGAGCAAAAAAACTACCAATTTGCTCCTTAGTTAATAACTTTCCATCTTGTTCGTGACCAAATACTTTATTGCGTCTCTTTAATATGAAACTGTTCATCAACTCAATTTCATCAGCACTACACTCGCCACGAAATCCTAATTCCCATGAATGAATCGAGTTTCCGCCACGATAATCAATTAATCGCACTCCATGTAAGCGATTCAAATCATGATTAAATATTCTGTTTAAAGCATTGACAAATTCTGGCGAACAATCATATTTATGGTCTGGACTATCTTCTAAAATATCGGCAACAGTAACAGTTTGTTGAAAAGGGTAAAATAAAGATAGTTGCTGGGGGTTATAAGAGTGTGAATCTTTTGGTCCGACATCAGAAATCAATCCGAAGATGGGAGAAGCATCTAAAATACCTACGAGATAAATTCTTACACGGTTTTGCGGTAAACCAAAGTTAGCACTGTTGAGCAAAAAAGCGTTAAAACTATAACCTCTTTTTTGAATTTCGTGCTTAATCGTCGCTAAGGTTTTCCCTTGATCGTGGCTATAAAGCCCCCGAACGTTTTCAAAAATGAACGCTTGCGGCTTATGTGTATCCACAAGTCTCATAATTTCAAAAAATAGTGTTCCTCTGGTATCTCCAAAGCCTTCTTTTTTCCCAGCATGAGAAAAAGATTGACAAGGAAAACCAGCTAATAAAAATTCATGTTCTGGTAGTTTTTCTATAAGGTGAATGTCGCCTAAGGGCTTGTGTGCAAAGTTTTTTTCATAAACTAATTGACAATCTGGATTGATTTCGCTACTTAACACGCATTCAGTATCTATATCTAAAGATTGTGCAGCCTGTTCAAACGCTAGTCTAATTCCCCCTATTCCTGAAAATAAATCAACAAACCTAATTTTAGGCATATCTTATGTTTATGTAAAAGTATTTCGTTCAATTCCAGGAATTTTTTAGGCAATGCCTTACGTTTCCCTGGCTACGCCTCTACGCTTTCTAAAGTAAAATCAGGGGACTGCCTGTCTGTTTGGCTTACACATACTGCTTTAGGGAACTCTAACAAATAAATTATCCAATATTTTGGGGGAGCGTAAGCGCCGACACGAATGTTTCGCGAGCTACGGGCGACTGGCGTCCTTGCATCCTGCCTGCCCAGTTCATAGGACGGGCTTTCCTGCCCATCCCACAAGAAATAGTTGGATATTTTTTACTTGGAAATCCCTTTATTTCTACTTCGCCTTTGTTCGTACCTGCCTCACCATTGCAATTAGCGTCTGGTGAGCATCTTCTGCATCAGCTAAAACATGATCAAACTGAATGCGAACTGGCACAACTTCCCCATTAACCTGTGCCGTTAAATCCATCCCTTGAGTATCAATTGAAACTAGAGACGCTGCTGTTGCATCGGCTAAACCTCCAAAAGCTTGAGCGTAAAGAACTACGGCATCAGCATGGTCTTCATTCATGTGATTACAAATACGCGAAATTACGGATGCAGAAAATTGTTCAGACATAGTAAAACTCCATATTGCTTGCAAGTTAACCTAATGAAGGAGGATATTATGAAATTAGAATAAAGTTTTTGCAGTAATTTCCACCTTTGCTTTACATATATGCGAAATTTAGCCAGTTTGGACTGTAGAGGAAGTATTGGCACAATGATTGAAGCAAAAAGCCGATGAACGTAAATAGCTACCGCCGAATTGTAATTGGGGATGTGCATGGTCATTACAAAGGTTTAATGACATTGTTGGAAGCGATCGCCCCCACATTAGACGATCAAGTCTATTTTCTAGGAGACTTAATTGATCGCGGACCTCAAAGCGCACAAGTAGTAAAATTTGTCAAGGAAAGCCAATACAAATGTCTACTGGGGAATCATGAGCAGATGTTATTAAACATTCTCACCGACGGACAAATTCCCACCCCAACAGTGCAAGCATGGCTATATGGTGGGGGGCAAGCAACAGTAGCTAGTTACCAACAAGCCACAATACCAACTGAGCATGTGGAATGGTTCAAGGCTCTGCCCACACATCTGGACTTAGGGGATATTTGGTTAGCTCATGCTGGTGTTGATCCCTCAATTCCAATCGCCGAACAAACCGCCGATCAGCTTTGCTGGGTACGAGACAAATTTCATAGCATTGACAAACCCTACTTTCCTGATAAGCTGATTATCGTTGGTCACACCATCACCTTTAATTTACCTGAGGTTTCTCCTGGTCAACTAGCACAAGGACATGGGTGGCTAGACATAGATACTGGCGCTTATCATCCTCGAAGTGGCTGGTTAACGGGACTCGATGTGACAAATTCGCTGGTTTATCAAGTCAATGTCCTCAAACACCGTGTTCGGACTTTGCCGTTAAAAGAAGCAGTCACAACCGTCGATCCAGCTAAGGTCAAAGTTCGCAACCACAAGCGGTGATGAAGGAGATGAGGGGGATGAGGG
>CAZZYE010000881.1:0-3761 GCA_964658145.1 uncultured Stigonema sp. | reverse complement strand
GTCGTTCATCTTGGTCATCACGCAAGCGGCGACTGACTTCAGTAAAGAAATCCCGGCGCACGTAAGGATAATCGCTCACCCACAGTTCGCGACTGGGAATATAGATATCGGTAATTTCTTCAATGCTGCTTAAATCGGGACGATTCGACATCACCACCATTTGTGCTATTTGACCGCGAGCAATAGGTTTATAAGCAACACGCAGCGGCGCTTTCATCTCAGCCGTAAATCCTGTATCATCGCCGACCTCTATGTTAATCCATTTTTCCCTGTTTTCGACAATCACCAACTCGCCTTTTTTATTGACGGTTTCCTGCTTACCAATTAACTCTTCTGTAATCCATAAATCCTGCACTCGACCACGGAAAAAGCCGCTGTATTTATAACGGCGACATTTTACATTCCGCATACTTGCCCAAAACACTGGTCCCCACAACCAATAAAGAGCGCTAAATAGCCCTAGCAAAAATATTATTGGACCTAAATCACCGCCTAAAACGACTTTCAGAAGCAAAACAACTGCTGTAGCTACTACGGAAATTAACAGCCGCTGCAAAAAATCTGAAACCTTCCCCCAGTAGTATCTATACTGCAAAGCAGTGGCAATCAGGGGGATAATTTGTTCAAATTTCTCACGAGTGAGAGGAACTAGCATGACCGATTTTGGATTTGGGATTTTGGATTAATTTCAGCTAAAATCAAGGGACCGTTTTGGCTATTGTTTTTCAGAGAATTTTTTCTAATCCATATACTAACGACTTTAACTGGAGGACTTTGCGAATTGCCAGTAGTACTCCTGGCATATAGCAAGCGCGATCGCTCGTATCATGTCGGAGGGTGTAAATTTGACCTGCTGCACCAAAAATCACTTCCTGATGGGCAATCAATCCTGGTAAACGAACGCTGTGAATCCTAATTCCAACGTTAGCTAGACTACCTCGTGCTCCTGGTAACTTTTCTGTTTCCTCCACACTAGCACAGTTAAAAGTTTTACCCATTTCGGAGAGCATCTGCGCGGTTTGAATCGCTGTCCCACTGGGAGCATCAGCCTTTTGGTTGTGATGCAGTTCAATAATTTCTACGTGGTCAAAATATTGGGATGCTACGACTGCTGCTTGTTGCAACAGCACCATACCAATGGAGAAATTGGGAATAATCAGGCATCCCGTACTAGCTTTATCAGCAAATTCTGCACTTTCTTGAATTTGTTGTGGACTTAAACCAGTCGTACCAACAACAGGACGGATACCATAAGCGATCGCACTGCGAATGTTGTCATACACTGAATCAGGATGAGTAAAATCAACCATCACCCCGGGCTGTTTTTCCTGAGATGCAAACGCCAGCATTGGTTCCAATTGATTAGTAATCGGAATTTCCAGTGGTTCACTTAAACCAGCAAGTTCCCCAGCATCCTTACCTTGGTGTTCCGGACTCCTGTCAATTGCACCCACTAAGTTCATCTCTGGTGCTTGCGCTACCGCTTTCACCACCTCGCGACCCATTTTACCAGCAGCACCGTTAACAACAACTGGGATCATTTGATTTGCCATAGTTCGAGAAATTCTTTTTGAATCACCAAAGAAATTTTGACATACGACTAGCCTAGCTGACGCTATATTAGGGTATTCTAAGAGTCACCCCTTAGATTTCCTGGATCTTTGGGTTTGACCTAGACATGGCAGTGCATTGCTTTGGTTACCAAAGTAGAAGCAACTCTAAATATGGGGCGATGAGGCGATCGCGCTCCATTTCTCCAGCACTCTTGAGAAGTGCGCACCTACTTGTAGACATCTCCGCGAGGACCGATTGTAGTGATGATGTATGTCTGATTATCCCTATCCTCCACAAACAGAACCCGGTACTTCCCTACCCTGAGCCGTAACTCAAGACGACCTTTGAGAGGTTTTATATCAAGTGTTGTCAGATCTGCAACCAGAGTATCCAAGGCATTGACAATACGCACTCGATCATCTGGTGACATTCGCTCTAAATACCGTTGAGCAGGTTTCAAGACGATATATTGCCAGTCAGCCAAGTTTTCTCCCAAACAGCTTGAGCTTCAATTCCTCTGTTGATATTCCAAGATCGCGTCCAGCCCGATAATCCTGCAAAGCTGTCTCACTTTCTGCGATTTCTTCGGGCGGTATTATTTCGTCACTCCCGAACACTTCGACGGGAAGGCGGACTAGGGTTGTTAATGCTTCTAGCAACCGGATTTGCTCATCATGGGTAAGGTGTTGAACTAAACTCAGAACCTCTTTATAGGTAGGCATTTGCTTACAACTGAAATCAAAAAACCTAATTTCAGTATAGAGGGCGATTGCCTGTTTTCCCTGGAAATCATCGCCGCGATCGCCCGAACTAGGAAAGTTTCATCTTTAATTCTCCTCATCTACTTTGCCTGCTTGAGGAACTCAAAGAGCGCACTAGTAGTCCATGACTTAGACTTGTTATAACTATAGCCAAGTGTTTCACGCTTTTTGGTTGTGTGATGAGTTTAAGTACTTCTTGAAATATTTCAGAAAGTGTTGTATAGCACTTGCTGGTCATCAACCAAATAATGTGAAAACATAAATGCCGTATGCTCTGTAGTCACACACATTTTTGAGTAGATGAACAAAAGATTTCTCCTGACCTTACTTTCTACCCCCATAGTGTTTGGGTCTGTGATGTCTATGGTTATGATGACCAAACCAGCTCATGCAACTCCAACAGTAAATCAAGTGGGAACCCATACTGCGTGTGTACAACACCCTCACTCGGCAACCCATCAGTTGGTATGTATACGCGTTAGCAATACTCCAGCCCGTACACCTAACCAACAGGTGAATGTGGCGCAATCCCAACCAAATAAGATTGCTGAACTGAAATTCACTGACCAAGAAAGCGATCAGGCTATACACTTGTTTGGCTGTGATTGCCCACGGTGTATAAATGCTGTACGTGCGTTAAACGGTTTGGCTCCTATGCCAGTCTAATAACCTGACAAGCAAGTAGATTGAGTAATACCAAAATCCTTGTAGAGACGTAGCACTGCTACGTCTCTACATCCAGATTCATCCCTCAATTCAGCAACGCCTTTTATTTTTACCTTCTTTTACTGATATTTCTGGTTCAATTCTGCTTTTTTGAAACTTTGCTAGCATAAAAGAGCCAGTTTGTAAATTCTCTGGCTCTTCGCTGTATAATATGGTTCATATGGCAAGCTTATTTGTCTGTTGTAAGGTCGAGGAGCAATCACCCTAAGAGGCTAAAGATAATTTACACTCAAAGTTATAGCGATTATTTTCTGGCTCTTTTATGTCCTCTACCATAGATTCCTTGCCACCTGCTCTTGGTAAAATTGTCCAACGCTTCCAACGTGCTTCTGACCCTAAGCGCCGCTACGAACAGCTAATTTGGTACGGTCAGCGGCTCAAGGAGTTTCCAGAGTCTGACAAAGTACCAGAGAACAAAGTTACTGGTTGCGTTTCTCAAGTTTATGTCATCGCTGCCTTAGAAGACGGTAATGTGGTATTTCAAGGTGATTCTGATTCCCAATTAACCAAAGGATTAGTAGGGCTTCTGGTTGAAGGGTTAAATGGACTAACGCCTACTGAAATTTTGCAACTAACTCCAGATTTTATTCAAGAAACTGGTTTAAATGTTAGCCTAACACCTTCCCGCGCTAATGGATTTTACAATATTTTCAAAAAAATGCAACAAAAGGCGTTGGAATTAAATTATGAATGATGAATTATGAAAAAATCATTCATAAT
>CAZZYE010000880.1:0-3778 GCA_964658145.1 uncultured Stigonema sp. | reverse complement strand
CAGGAAATTGAGTCATGAGTGTTTCTTCCTATCGCCCCCCCTGAACGGATACAAAGATTCAAAGTCAGATTCTCCTGTGAAACCTAAAACTGTTCCTGTTAAATTACATTGAGGGTCGCCGTCAACAATTAAAACCTTTCTTCCTTCTTCTGCTAACGCCCAGCCCAGGTTAAAAGTTGTAGTTGTTTTACTTACGCCGCCTTTATGGTTGAAAAATGATATAATAACTGTCATATTTGCCTCATCGAAAAACGAAAATTATTTAGTTAGCTAATACTTCAACTTAAGTGATTTGAATTACTAACTACTTACCTTAAAATTAGATGATGAACTTATAAACTCTTGTACGTATCTAACCACTCTAACCGAGTAGTTGCGCCTTGAAAGAAAAGTCGAAATGTGTTATATACTAAGCGGCGAATACTTTTACCTCGATTAGAGCTAATTTCAGATAATGCATCATAATATTCTTCAAGATTAAGAGGGTCTTCTTTTTGTGTGTCTAGCAAGCTTTCTAATTTTTCTAGGGAACCCTCAAGAGTTTTCATGTTATTACGGCTGCGGATAAAGCCACAAGCAGCAGCTAATGCTATTAGAAAAACACACCCAGCCGAGAGAATGTACTTTTTATTTGGGTCGTCAAAATAAACCTCTTGCATCTTCTTGTGGACATCTACTGTCAGTCTTTTGATCGTTTTCAAGACATCCTTAATATCACCAATATCTTCCAGATAGCGCTCATTTTTTTCCATAAAAGTAACTGTTTGCTCTTTAGCACTGACCTGTTCGTTATTAGTCATGAATGCTTCTACAGCTAGAACCAAATCTGCTGCATCAAATTTTTCCTTGTCTCTTTTCTGTCCTGGCTTGGATGCAATTTCTTCTACAACCGGAATTCCCTCGTTTTGTAAAGCATCAATCAGAGGACGCCGCATAATTTCAAGCTGTACATCCAAACTCATTCGGCGCTGGGCTGTGTTAAAAGTCACCATGTAGTGTAGTAATCCCGAAAGATTAATGTTATAAAAAAGTTCATATCTTACGGGCAACTTGAGTAAGCTTTCTGTTACAGAGCGAGAGTCACCTTTGCAAGCAATGAACTCTTTAAAATATGTTTCCCAAACATCTTCCGGGAAACAACCCTGGCTTACGAGTTCTTCTCTATATAAGACTAGTAATAGAGCTATGCAATAGCAGTAAAGACGCTGTAATCCATCAATTACGGAGTAACGAATATTTTCAGCTTTTTCGATTGATTCAACCTTGCCATCTACAACACTGCTACTGCTTAACGCGGCTACTTTGGATTCAGGCATTACAGCCCCGATCATAAAATCTTTAATTAATCGTCGGTAAATGGGGTCATTTGCATGGTCAAATGGCGGACGTTGCGAGAAGTTGTCAAGCACTGATACTCGTTGAATATACGTACCCAACGGCTCTTTAGCATGTACGATATAGCCTTCAGTTTTTGGGTCATGCTCTGCTTCTCCAATAGGCGTTGGCTTGTCAGGCACTACCAGTAAATCGCCGAAACCCCTATTTCTTAAGTCTCCGGGTAAACTCAATATTCGTTTTTCCAGGTTTTCTAAGCGTTCTTGCTTTGAAGGTGATTTAGTAGTTTGCTTTTTTCGACCTCGTGACATACTTACATCCTGTTATTTCTACCTAATGCTCCTACTCCCTTCCCGGTACAAAATTACCGTTCTTGAACCTTGGCGTTCTCGGCGTCTTGGCGGTTTTTTATAGGTAATCTTCTGGCGGTTCGGGAGTAATTAACCATAAATGATTTCATCATCCTTGCTATCGTCTTTAACGTCTTCCGCATGATTACCTGTATTTGACATTTTCAGCAAGAAAGTTCGCAAGCTGCTAGAGACTACGTGTTAGGGCAAAAAAAAGCACCTTAAAGCGGGTCCAAAAAATGTATGTAAATATGGGAAATCTTCTCTGCTCCTAGGTTGTAGCGCGTCTACTTGGATGGTGTTGATGGACATGAGAGTACAACGGCATTGTATCGTTCAAACAAGACCATTAAATGACAATGAGTCGGCCGTTGTTACCCCCTCACCATTAAATGGAGGGGTCAATATTTTG
The DNA here is from genome assembly GCA_964658145.1 of uncultured Stigonema sp. Taxonomy (GTDB): domain Bacteria; phylum Cyanobacteriota; class Cyanobacteriia; order Cyanobacteriales; family Nostocaceae; genus Stigonema. The sequence continues at coordinate 1,681 of CAZZYE010000880.1, read as the reverse complement.
ACCGTCTTTAATGTTGCGATCGCCTTGGGACAGTATGGATAGCCTGAAGCCCTATTGTGACGCTCTATACAGAGAGCGGGTTCCAGTCATTGAGTTATTAGTACATTTGTTCGCATTGAAAGGGCTAGCACTGCTCACCCTACTAATCATGAAAACATTTTATTCCGATTATGTGGTGCATCAAAATCAATCAGCGGTCCTTTCGGTACGATCCGAGTTGGGTTAACTTTGGGATGACTTTTGTAATAATGCCGTTTGATATGGTCAAGGTTACAAGTTTCTCTAACTCCTGGCTGTTGGTAGAGATCTTTGAGATAATTCCACAAATTAGAATAATCTACGATCCGGCGCAAGTTGCATTTAAAATGCACGTAGTAAACTGCATCAAAGCGAAACAGAGTGGTAAACAGACACCAGTCCGCCTCAGTAATTTGGTCTCCGCACAAATATCTTTGCTCTGCTAACACGAGTTCCCAATGATCGAGAGCATCAAATAGTTCTGTTACCGCTTCATCATACGCCGACTGAGTAGTAGCAAATCCCGCACGATACACACCGTTATTAATAGGTTGGTAGATGGCGTCTATTGTCTCGTCTACAACTTTTTGCAAATCTTTTGGATAGAAATTTACATCTTTTTTTGCCAAGCCATTGAACTCTGTATCGAACATCCGCATAATTTCGCGGGATTCATTATTGACAATTGTGCCAGTTTGTGTGTCCCATAAAACCGGGACTGTTACCCGTCCGCTGTAGTTAGGGTCAGCTTTCAAATAAATTTGCCAGAGATACTGACTACCATTGACTGTATCAGGAATAGACCCAGGTTCATCAGAAAATTCCCAGCTGTTATCGTGAATCTCCGCAGCTACCACTGACATACCGACAACATCTTCTAGCCCTTTCAAAGAGCGCATAATTGCAGTGCGACACGCCCAAGGACAAGCCCAAGAAATATATAGATGGTAGCGCCCCCTTTCAGCTTTCAACTCCGAACTACCATCCGCTGTAATTTTGTTACGAAAACTTGTTGATGGACGAACAAATTTACCTTCTGAGTCTTCTTGCTCCCGTTCAGATATCCACTTACCATTTTTGAGAATTCCCAATCCCATAATTATCTCCTTATATTATGTTCGTTTGATTACTTATAAATTAAGTACGTATTTGCACTTTAGATCTGAAGCGCAATTACGTACTTAAGTATAAGTGTTTATTCAAACTTGATATTAGTCATTAGTCAACAGTCATTTTTTGTATTGACAATAGACATCTCTAGAAATTAATTATTTGTTGTCTGAAACCTTTGTAGAGACGTAGCACTGCTACGTCTCTACAATCATTTTCACTCCATGTCTAATGGACTCTTGACTATTCAGCGTTGAGGATTTTTGGCACTTTGAAAAATAAGTCTGACAGATCCGGTGCACTTTGGAGAATTGCTTCTCGTTCGGCATAAGGTTGTAGATCATCCACTCGTGTCACATTACTGACATCAATTGCCCGTGTAGTTGGGGGTACATCACTGACATCCAATTGACTCAACTGTTGAAAATAATCCAGAATACTTCCCAGTTGGGTGGTAAATTTTTCTTCCTCTTCCGGTGTCAATTCCAACCGAGCTAGATGGGCTACTTTATGAACTTGTTCACGATCAATCATAGTTTTGTTAATTGTTAAT
>CAZZYE010000879.1:0-3784 GCA_964658145.1 uncultured Stigonema sp. | reverse complement strand
TTTACATAAAAAAGGGAACAGGGAACTCTTAACAGGGAACAGGAAAAGAAAAAAAATGCGCGTTGTGGGTTTAGAGCCGCACTTGTAAAAAAAGATGTTTTTCGTTCTGGCGTAAGCGCTCATATAAACAGTGTCCTTGTTTCAATCCCACGGATGGGCGCCGTGAGATGCACTGTTCCCTGTTAAGAGTTCCCTGTTCCCTCTGAATTTACTAGTTTTTTACTGATTTTAACCCTGATCGGGAAAAACATCTTCGTGAACTTTGTAGTCCAGCTTGGCGATCGCATGGTGGCAGGCGCATCGTGCCTGCCAGTACTAGGTTTATTTTTTACACATGATTCTGGTTAACACTACTAAATGTTAAAGTTTTTGCACTGGCTGATAACATACTGCCAAACGTCTCTGTTTTGAAAAAAATTAGGCAACCAGTTCTTCCGATTTCAGGTTCGATGCTAACCCTCGCTGGCAGGCTTCTAAATCAGGATTTAGGGAACAGATAGCAGCATCCGTCGTCTCAAAGCAATTTTCTCGTCCAATTTTGTCCAGCAAGCCGCTGCGTTCCAGAATTTTCTGTACTTCTGGTTGCAAGCCACTGAGGAGTAAACGGCAATCGTGCCGTTTTAGGTCATGGTAGATATCCTCCATTGCAACCAGTCCGGTGGTGTCCATGTTGGGCACATACCGCAGCCGCAGAATCAGGTACTTCACTTCCGGTTCATCGCGCAAGAAGGTGACGAAGCGTTCAGCCGCACCAAAGAACACAGGACCATCGACTCGATAAACCGCAATTTGCTTGGTTAACTCCAGCGGTATACCAGGGGGAAAGGCTTCTGTTTCAGGAACTTTGCCCAAACTCAACTCACTCATGCGTTTGATAAATAATGCACCAGCTGCAATCAAACCCACTTCCACTGCCAGCACCAAATCGAAGAAAATTGTTACCAGCCAGGTGAGGATCATGACTGAAAAGTCAGAATAGGTCGCCCGCATCAGTAAGCCGATCGCTTCCCACTCAATCATCCGCACACTCGTTACCATCAGGATGCCTGCCAAAGCTGCTAGGGGTATTTGAGCAGCTAACGGTGCCATAGTGAGAACGATGATTGCGAGTGCAACCCCGTGAATCACTCCAGACAACCGAGTTTTGCCGCCAGAGCGTACATTCACGGCTGTACGAGCGATCGCCCCTGTTGCTGGAATGCCGCCAAAGAAGGGTATCATAATATTGGCTAGACCCTGTCCGATCAACTCGCGATCGCTGTTGTGTTTTTCGCTGACGGTCATGCCATCGGCAACCACCGCCGAGAGCAGCGATTCGATACTGCCCAGTGCTGCTAAGGCTAGTGCCGGATTAATTAATTCCCGGATCAGTCCCAAGTTGTTCCAGTGGGGAATTCCCTGGGGCAGGGGTAAGGATTGTGGGATCGAGCCGATCGTCGGGACATTGAGATCAAAAAAGGAGGCGATCGCTGTTGCCAGTATTAACCCTACCAACGACCCCGGTACGGTTGTCGTGATCCGTGACCAAAACAGGTTGATCGCAATCACTACAGTTGCAAGGGCGATCGATGCCCAATTAAACCCTTCTAGATGGGTGACGGTTTGCCATAAGCCGGGTAGGAAATGTTGACTACGGGGCAATTGCAGCCCAAAAAAGTTGTTCAACTGTCCACAAAAAATAATGACAGCGATGCCGTTGGTAAAGCCTGCTGTCACTGGATAGGGAATGAACTTGACCAATCTGCCCAGTTTGGCAACTCCCAGACTCACCTGGATAATGCCTGCCATCACCCCGGCAATCCAAACTTTCTCAATCCCATACTTAGAGACAATCCCCACTAGGATGACTGCCATTGCTCCGGTAGGTCCCGTAATCTGCACCGGAGAGCCGCCGAAGACTGCTGCCACAATGCCCGCCACAATCGCGGTGTAAAGCCCAGCTTTCGGGTCTACCCCACTCGCCACCGCAAACGCCAGTGCCAAAGGCAGGGCAACTACAGCTGCGGTTAATCCTCCGGTCAGGTCACCCCGCCAGTGAGCAAAAGTACGACTGAGCCAATCTTGCAGACCACCACCACTGAAACTGTTTACGACTGTCATTGAGTTCAAATAACCTCCTTTTACCAAGTTGTAGCCCCGTAAAATTGCTAGTTTTCAGGAAATGGAAGAAGCTTCCACCTCAAGCCATGCAGCCAGTATAGTTCACGCTTTTCTTTCCACGCCGCAGTGTAGGTTAATTTAAACTTAATTATGAATCAAGACTAGCAATAAACGCTGCATCTTCCTGGCAGTCTGTTAAATGCTAATGTGCTTAGGGAAAACAACTTCGCTGTGTTCTTCATTAACGAGTTCGTCAAGGTGAATATTGGCTTACTGATGCCAAAAGGAAGTGCAAGGTCCACTTCTGAATAGATACAAGTACTTAGTTGTGGGCGATCGCCATTACAGTGGTAAGCTAGAAGAGGCAGCTTATGCGTTATAATTAAGCATTTGGGTAAGTAAATTGAAGCGTCCCTACCTAACTCCGTTATCAGAAAAGCTGTTGGGGTTTTTGGAGCCAAAGTATGGGATTGTTACTTACTAATTGCTATTCGAGTCTTTTGGGTAATATAAAATATTTCCATAATCCCCTATAGCTATGACTTCATCTTGCTCGCTCCAATTGTTATTTTTTCTAACATAATCAAATTTGTCTTTTAGTTCTTCTTGAGAGTAAGCTTCTAAATTCTTTGCCCAAGGCATTGTAAAATTAAATGGAAGTGGAATAGTTGATTCAAGTTGCTTTGTAGTATTTATAAACTTGTAATACTGTCCCATTTTTTACCTACCAATTCATTCAAAAATGTTAGAAGAATGCATTTCTTAGTCTTTTCATTATCTTAACTATTTATTCTAGCTCTACGTTCACACTTTACAGACCCTACGTGGGAATTGCAGATGGGCGGACTGCTAGTGGATCGTGTATGAACATCTTTGCTGGCACTGATACTTGTATTTTTTTACACATAAAGCGCTGAGTGAGTCCTAGAGAAATCACAATTTTACGATGCTTATCTTGGCTTTCTTTATTCTTCCTCCTCTCGCAACAGCGATCGCACTGCGATCAATTCCTAGAAACACCTGATTCGAGCGTCGGCTGTGTAGGAGAGGTTATCTGCCGATGGCGATCTGTGCCGTTAGACTGCTAGGCTATATGTGGGGCGATCTTGCTTGAACAAGCTAAAAACTTCGCCAGCCAGTGAACTAGAAGATATTGCAATGAGGTTTACCAATTGGTTAACACGTCTGTTCTTGTAAAGTGGCTGTAAGGGCATCGAATTATAACCATTCAAAAGTTCAGTAGTAATATTTAGAGACACTAGGGGTTTAGTGTAGCTAATATAGCTGTTATATCACTCCCTACGTGATTCTATGTGGTGGTTCTTAAATTAAATGATGACAAAAACCCTTGATAATCAAACAACCAGAACTTGGGCAACTCCCAAGTGAACTCCGGCTTTTGACTGGTTTAACCCAAGAAAAATTTGCAGCCCACTTGGGCGTCACTTATCCCACGATTAACCGTTGGGAAAATGGACGTGCCAAGCGATCGCCAATGGCTATACGGCGGATTGAAGAGATGCTGCACTCGTTGGGCGACCAAGGGCAGGATTTACTAGCGAAGTATTTAAAGTAGGCAGTCATGCTTACGCAGATATGCGGTGGCGATTGCCATACATAGCAGCGTACTAACTGTACGTTCGCTCATTTTTAACCGCAAGATTTAATAAGCGCCTTACAGGGC
>CAZZYE010000878.1:0-3785 GCA_964658145.1 uncultured Stigonema sp. | reverse complement strand
CATCCCCCCAAGATTCTGCATGTGCATGTCCCCCTCTAACCAGATGGCTGAGGTTGGAGAATTGACAAATCCAGATCTGGGTAAAGTCTGTATGTCTTTGTAGAAGATGTGAGCTGTCCCTCGGTAAAAAGCGAAGGGGCTAACTGTCATCTTTTGCATCTTTGTTGCTAGTTCCTGAGGCAACTGAAGCGCAAACGAATGGTTGTATTGGTAGATTTCATTCTCCACCCAAGTCGGACGGGGACTTGCAGCTTGAACCTCAGATGCAAAGCCCAAAGTCAAGAGCAAGACAATTGCGATCGCAAGTATTTGTTTCAGCATGGCAGTTTCTTATTAGGACTTACGCATTGACAGAAATAGTCAAGTATGGGGTGGTTTCGTCCGTGCGGCGGAGCGCAATATTCATTTAGGTAGACCACAATATGACCGTAGGGGCGGGGTTACCCCGCCCTTACCATGTCGTCAATTCTACGAGATGAAACAACCGAATTCCGTTATACACATGATGCTGTATTTGTATAGTACGTCATTCCTACTTATAAACAACTACCAAGTAACCGGGCAGCGTAAGTACTGCTAATTGCTGATTGCCTGACTACGATTAGCAATTAGCAATTAGCCATTAGCAATTAACCATTATGAGTCTTAATTTATACCTAATCAAATGTAATACATAGGATTAATAGATTGGTCATCCTGTAGTTTGTCGTAGAGATCCTGTAGAGTATAGCGCCCAAAGACTGCCATTGCAGCTTGTGTCGCTTCCTGCCAAACTTGCATAACGATCGTATTTTCTATATTGATAGACTCCTTGTATTCTGACTGTTCCAGGATACCAGTACCTTCCAGACAAGTCAGAATCTCCAAAATGGTGATTTCCTGGGGTGTCTTGCTTAACATATAACCCCCTTTGACTCCACGTTGACTACGCACTATGCCACAGCGCCGTAGCGCCATCAACAGTTGCCCTAAATAGCGGTCTGGTATTTTGTGAAAAGCTGCAATTTGCTCAATTTGCACGAATTCTCCTTGCTCATGGTATTTAGTTAGTTCTAGCAGCGCTAACAAGGCATATCTAACTTTGGCAGACAGTTCCATGATTAAAGAGTTAAGCTAAAGTTATACAATACAACTGTTATTCGATAAATTTATAGTATTTTAAGCGATGAGCAATGGGGCAGAAGAGGAAGAACAAGGAGATGTAAAGAAAATACAAATATGCCCTATACCCAATTAAGAAGCTCAGGCTTGTGAAGAAGGCGCGACTATGACATACTTTTATTCAGCCATTGTTAACCACAACATCCTTACCAATTTATCGTAGTTTTTTTAATACCAAGAAATCAAGTTAAAAATTTATCTTGCTGAATACGGTTTGTAAGCGCTTTCCATTTGTATATGTATGAAAAAAAATCAAGGATTTAACAATGCAGGTAAACTGACCGCACTTTTATGTCTGATAACTATCTTCCTCACGCCTTTTGTGATTGTAAATGCTGGAGAACGCGGCGTGTTAATGGAATTTGGGAAAGTGCAAAACAAGATACTAGGAGAAGGAATTCACGTAGTTATTCCCGTAGTCAATACTGTGAAAAAGTTGAGCGTCCGTGTGCAAAAGCAGGAAATTTCTGCTGAGGCATCCTCAAAGGATCTACAAGATGTTTTCACTGATGTAGCACTCAATTGGCATGTTATTTCAGACGAAGTAAATGCTATTTTTAAACAAATTGGAGACGAAAAAGATGTGACAGAGCGGATTATCAACCCAGCAGTTGAAGAAGTCCTAAAGGCGGTAATGGCAAAATACACTGCTGAAGAGATTATCACCAAACGGGGAGAAGTGAAAGCAGGAGTAGATGATGCATTGACTACACGGCTGGCTAGCTATCATGTAGCAGTCGATGATATTTCTCTAGTACATATCCACTTTTCAGTGCGATTTGGCGAGGCGGTAGAAACGAAACAGATTGCCGAACAGGAAGCAAAACGAGCAGAGTTTATTGCGCTGAAGGCATTAAAAGAAGCTGAGGCTAGAGTGAATTTAGCCAAAGGAGACGCTGAGGCGCAAAAGTTGTTGCGTGAGAATTTGACTCCTGATTTACTAAAAAGGCAAGCAATAGAAAAATGGAATGGAAAACTGCCTTTAATTGTTGGTAATGGCGGACCAAAATTTTTGGATTTGAGCGAATTCGTAAAAGAAGAGTGAAAATTGATTTTATAGCGGTTCTTGTTTGAGTACAGTACACAAGTACCTCTCTCCTTGTAGGAGAGAGGCTTAACCCCCAACTCACGCCCTTCGGGTGACGCTCGTACCGACGCCGGAGTACCGGAAGATCGCAACGCTTACGAAGATCACCAGTCGCCTGGGCGCGGGAAACCCGCCTACAGCACACTCACTCACCAGTCGCCTGGGCGCGGGAAACACTCGTGTCGGCGCTTACGCTCCCCTTAAAAAGGGAAACCAGCCGCGTTGAGCGGACTGGCGTGGGTTAGGTAGTTCAGATCTTCCTGGGATGAACATGGCGTTCCCGTAGGGTATTGGGGCAATGCCCACCTTACTTAAATGCACATGAGCCTAACTACCAAAGACTCAGAATAAGGCGGGAGTATCGAGAATCTTAAACTGGATCAATGCCAGAATCACAAGAGTATAGACGGTTGAGGAAACAAAACCCGTAAATAACTCTTTTTTCAGGCTATGCTCTTGAGGTTTATTTTGAAAAACATCCCCAGCCCCTACTTGCATCAAGAGAATTCCGACAATGTTAGAGAGCCAGTACCCTATGATTGAGCAAGGTAGGAGTAATTTTGGGGAAAGCAAACTACAGAGATACCCAAAAAAATAAGCAATTGGCAGATTGAATACTAGGTCATTCCACCAACATAGTGGTGAAAGCAAATATCCAATAACTAGAAACAATCCGCCTTTGAGTTTTTTAAACATTACTTGTTTGGAGTTCCCGAAGGTCGGTTCTGCTACACTCGACTCCTGACTGACTTGTTGGATAGTTTCCATGATAAATCATAATTTCTATCGTATTACCGTAGTTTAAACTAAAAACTCAGAGAAAGTCCAGTACATGACTAAAGAGCCAGTCCACTCAGCCTTGGACAAAAGTCAGCAAAACTACTTGCATGTGTAGGGTTTATACTTAGTTAAAAATATAACTTATTGAAAATAATTATAACATAACTTGCTATGTAGAGCTAATTGAGAGAGCCGAGCTAGTAATAGTTATAATAAAAATATTGAATGTTTTTAATAATATGACGACTTCATCTTTAACAACTTTCTTTTTGATATCGGGAATGGTTTTACTGATGATTGCTGTTGTCGGACAATCACGTTTAGGCTTTGCTGAAATAAAACCTGGTTGTTTTGGCAGATTTTTGGCTGTAATTATTGGAATTTTTAGCTTAATCTGTGCTGTTTTATTAGTAACATTTCCTCCGGAAATACTTGATTTTGTGAAAAATTACTTGGCACAGCAGCTGCAACAAAACCAAGGCTTTATTACCAAGATTTATAGCGGTTCTTAATCACTACGCTTGCTGTTAGTAACGTTTTACTCCTTGAAGATCTGAACATCCCACGCCCTTCGGGTGACGCTCGTTCCTCGCTACCGCTTCGCTAACGCCAGTTGCCTACGGCGGGAAACCCGCCTCATGCGCACGCTCACTCACCAGTCGCCTGCGGAGGGAAACCCTCCGGAGAGCGCTGGCTCCCCTTAAAACTGTACGTTCGCTTATTTTGAGATCCAAAGGGGAATTAAAGCCTTAATATA
>CAZZYE010000877.1:0-3787 GCA_964658145.1 uncultured Stigonema sp. | reverse complement strand
CCGATCTCCATTAGCAACTTACAACTTCGCGTCTTGTTGATTGTATAGATAGTAATAATGATTTCTCAACGCCATCAATTCCTCATGACTTCCTTGTTCTATCACCTTACCAGTATCCATGACAACAATAATGTCTGCATTTCTGACTGTGTTGAGACGGTGGGTAATAAAAAACACTGTATTACCCTTAAACGCCTGTGCTAAATTTAGACAGACTTGTCGCTCTGTGGGGTAATCTAAAGCGCTAGTTGCTTCATCTAAAACTAATAATTTTGGTTTTTGTAAAACAGAACGTGCTATAGCAATTCTTTGTCTTTGTCCACCTGAAAGAGAAGCACCTCGTTCGCCCACCCGCGTATTGTAACCGTTGGCTAAGTTCATAATAAAGTCGTGGGCTACTGCAATGCGAGCAGCTTCAATAATTTCCTCGGTTGTTGCATCGGGATTAGTTAGGGCAATATTTTCCTGAATCGTGCCGTCAAACAACAGTGTATCTTGAGGAACTACACCAATCTGTCGCCGCAAAGAGTAGAGTTCTATCTTGGCAATATCGTAACCATCGACTAAAATCCTGCCTGCTTCTGGGTCGTAAAGCCTGATTAACAATTTCATCGCCGTACTTTTACCTGACCCACTTTGTCCCACAATTGCAGTAAATGTGCCTGCTGGAAAATCGAGATTGACATTGCTTAGTTGCATTGGACCGCTTGTGCCAAACCGGAAGGAAATATTTTCATATTTCACTGCTCCCGCAATTGGAGGTAAGGTAATATTATTTTTGTCTTTTTCGGCTTCTTGTGGCGTATCAACAATATCGCCTAAACGCTCTAGAGACAAGGCAGTTTCTTGGAAACTTTGCCAAATTTGAGCTAAGCGCAGGATCGGACTAGTAACGTAACCTGAGATGATTCTAAAAGCGATTAATTCCCCTAAGGTTAAATCTCCTTTGAGGACCATATATGCTCCGAACCATAAAACAAGCAAACTGCTGAGTTTGTTGAGAAAGTTGCTTGTAGAACTGGCAAGGGTGGAGATGATTACGGTTTTAAAACCAGCCGCCACAAAACGAGCATAACGCTCTTGCCAGGAAAAACGCGCACGCAACTCGATATTTTGCGCTTTCACCGTTTGAATTCCTGACATGACCTCAACTAGATAAGATTGAGTTTCAGCGTTGCGTTCAGCTTTTCTACGTAACTGTCTGCTGACTGTAGGAGACGCAATTAGGGTGATCGCGACAAACAGCGGAATCGTACCTAAACCCACGAGAGTGAGTTCCCAACTGTAAAACAGCATCACGATGATATAAACTACCGAGAAGACCGCATCTAACACCACTGTGAGAGCAGTTCCGGTCAGAAACTGACGAATATTTTCTAATTCGTTGATGCGAGTGGACAGTTCTCCTACTGGTCGGCGTTCAAAATAGCGTAGTGGTAGACGTAACAAGTGGTCGATAATTTCTGACCCCAAACCCATATCGATCCGGTTGGTGGTATCGACAAATAAGTAAGTCCGCAATGCGCCCAGCAGTGTTTCAAATAGCCCCAGCACCAGTAGTAAAACGCCTAAAACATTCAGCGTACCGATACTATTTTGCGTAATAACTTTATCGATGATCACTTGTATGACCAGTGGATTTCCCAGCGCCGCTAACTGTACAAAGAAGGAAGCAATGAAAACTTCTATCAGCACTCGGCGGTGTTGCGACAAATAGGGAACAAACCACTGAATACCAAAGCGTTGCTTAGGTGTTGCACTGGTAGGAGAAACTAGTAGTACCCTCATCTGAGGCGGATAATTATTAGTTTTTTCTACCTCCAGTTCCAATTTGGCAATCAGTTCAGCGGGTTTATAGCGCTGGATTCCCTGGGATGGTACACCCAAAACTATAGCCTGTTCGCTTGTTTCGTATAAAACAGCATAGCTTTCACCAAAGCGAATCAGCGCTGGTGTCGGAATGCGGTTAAGAGCGAATAGGGGTATATCTACAAGCTGCGCCTTGAGTCCGATTAACTCTGCTAAGTAAGCACAAAGCTGAAACGATATAGTACTCTGGCGTTTCATCTGGTCAGTTAAAACGCGCCGAACCACCTCCCGGCGCATGGGCATTTCCAAATGTTTTGACAGCATTTGGAAACAGGCGATCGCCGAGTTTAATTGCCCTTGACCGCGAAAAAACGGATATTTACCAGTTTTTTGTTGACCATTTGCCGTCTGAGATGCTGAAGAAAGCTGTTCTTCTTCTGGTGCGTAAGGAATTTCTAGTTCTTCGTCGGTTATGTGGCTTGTAGTATCGTTTATCTGAGGCTGTATCTGATGACCATTGAGTACTATCAAATCCGACGGACGTACACCAATCAAACGCGCCGCATTCCCCTTGACCTCGATTTCGTCTTGCACGTCGCTCAATTCTAAACGATATCCAGGAGAGAAGTTTGTTACTGTTCCACCACTGACAAACCAAATACAATCTTGATCTAGTTGGTTGAATGAAGTTTTTCCGGGTGGGAGGTAATGTAGCTTCGCCTCTATCAAAGCATTTTGAGCGATTTCCTTGAGATTTGCACCACTTAAAGCTTGCTTTTCTAACTGTAAGCCCAATACATCGAAGACTTCTAGCAAATGACAGCGGTTTTTGCGAACTCCCGCAAAAGCTGGGTAGAGGTCAAATAAGTTCAAAAACTCTACCGCACCAATTGTTAAACATGTAACTTCGGTGGAGGCGATCGCTGTCTCGCAGGCTAACCCCCGCAACAAACTGATCTCGCCAACAATTGCCCCAGGTTCCAGCAATTTTAAGGTCGTTGGCATGTTCGTACCCAGATCGTATGCCAACAGACGAGCTTTTCCTTCATAAATAATTGTGACTCGGTCAGCTATTCTTTCTTTACCAAGAATTTTCTGACCTATGCGGTAGCGCCACGGTTGAATTTGCTCTGATAAATTGGCGATTACCTCAGTTGGTAACTGGTCAAAACCTTCAATATTGTTGAGGAATTCTTGAAAATCGCCCTTATTATAAGTCATATCACTTTTATTTTTCTGATTTTGGACTGCGTAAACCAACTTACCAATGGTGTAATCTCAAATTTTAAGTTATATATTTTTTTATACTAAACTAGTTAATTCGCAACTTGTGTGCTAATATACATCATCTTGGTTAACTATTAAAGTGTTTATTACTTTCAGTTGGTAAATAATCATCTATGTTCGTAGATAGCAGCATTTGGTACTCCACCAATGATGGCAAAACTTCTTTCAGTAAGCAAGCTTCATGCGCTTACCTATTTGAACTGCGAATATTATGACTTTTTCTCTGTACTGCCAATGTTATGAATTGTCTCAGACAAATCAAAGTAAAAGGTTGTGATTTGGTTAAGATTGCACCAGCCATCACCAGTATAGACGCTGGTGATGGCGCTAAGATTGCTTGAGCAAGCAAACTGTTGTCATTGTACTCACCTAAACGAGGAGTTTAACTCAGATGAGTAATTACCCCAAACTAGTTGACACCTTTGGGTTGACGACCGATAATTGTACTGGGATTGACTTGTGTGTTACTGATTCCTAGATAAGGTTCAATATAAGTAAATAAATATGTTAAAAACATATAAAAATATGTAAAAAAATCATGCCAAGATCAGCAACGGATTTGGCAACGGATGTAACGGATTCCTCCAACAGTAGGACGACGGGATAATGTATCCGCACTCGTCCGCTACAACATTTGCAACGGATGACATAACGGATGTAACGGATAATTTAACTGTGGGACTTACAGATC
>CAZZYE010000876.1:0-3788 GCA_964658145.1 uncultured Stigonema sp. | reverse complement strand
ACCGCCGTAAACTCTGTTGCAGTTCTGTGACCTCAGCACCTGCAGCACCAGGATTGAGAGCATTGGGCAGGTTATCACCACCAATACCTTCTGGACGTTGAATTGGGTAGTCACTAACAGGGCGTTGAATTTGGTTGAGACTGACACTTATTGCTTCTGTTGTTCTGGGACCAACAACACCAATAGCACGTATTCCGTGAGATTGCTGGAATCGGATCACCGCCTGCTGAGTTTCGGAACCAAAATAGCTTGTTATGGGATGGTTAAAGAAACCTAAGTGCCGCAAATCCTGCTGCAGCGCTTTAACTGCTGCACCTCTGCTACCTAGTTGCAGTTCACCACTGACATTACCACCACTTGTCGATCTACTTTGACACTGAGATTGCAGTAGTTGTTTAGTTCTAGAACCCACAACCCCATCAGCAGTTACTCCATTGGCTTTTTGGAACCGAATCACACCATTTTGGGTCAAGGAACCAAACTTGCCTGTCACCGGACCATTAAAGTAGCCTAACCTTTGCAAACAACTCTGGATGTTTGAAACTTGAGATCCCTGATTTCCTTCTTTCTGGAATGCTAACGCCTGCCCAGCCACACTTAAAGCAGCTAGGGTCATTGTCACAGATACGCTTAGCATCGCCGCACTGCGAGAAAGTTTTTTCCAATTTAAGTTTATAAAAAAATTGAAATTAATTAGGACAGGAACAACCTCAATATTTTCAGATGCCTCGGGTACTGAAGCAGTATGAAGATAACCAATTGTTTCCATAATTTTTCCAAGTTCTAGTCTAGATGAATTCCCTTTTGAGGTTGCTTTATCACTTATTGACACATTTCTGTATCAGGTAACAACAACAAGCTTTGTAATAATTAATATCACATCCATTTGGATACTTTTCGCAAATCTGTGCAAAATTTTTTGCTGCGGTATGTAAGTTGGCGAGATTAATCCTAACTATGTAAACTTTTGTAAAATGACTGAAAAGGCTAGGACTTACGCACTATACAAATTAAGCATCATATGTCCAACAGAATTCGGTCGTTTGAGTAAGGCGAGGCGTAAGCCCTCATTCATAATCGACGACATTGTAAGTAAGGGCGCGGAAACCGCGCCCCTACATTTATCTATTGTTCTTTCTGTATTTGCTCTGCGGACTCAGGCTGCTGGGAATTGTTTTGATTGTTAACTTGCTTAGTATTACCTGCTTTCACCCAACCTTCTTTACCGCTACCTTCGAGGCGAATCTTTTGCCAGGTTTTATCTTGGCTTTCTTCCAAAACAAAAATCTTTTGATTAAAACCAGCTCCACCAACACGTTCAGCATCTGGTTTTGGTTCAGAACGCAGAACCAAGCCTTGAGTCCAAGTGACACGCGCTCGATAAGCTCCTACAGGCAATGGTTTTGGTGCTGCAGAAGGAATGAGGGTTGGTTTAGTTTTAGTCTTAGCCTCAGGCTTAGAGGTGGGTATAACTTCTGCTACAGCAGATTTTGTTGGAGCTTGCCCTTTTACTAAGGGTGTATCATTGGCAAAAATAGGTTTGGTCGGGGGTATAGAGGCACGATTCATCACATACAAAGCAGCTACAAAACTGCCAGTAGCTAAAATAGCGATCGCTAATAAAAACCCAAGTGTAAACTTCAAGATGTTGTAAAACATAGTCATAACCTGAAAAATTTAGCAGTTAGGAGTTAGGAGTGACTGACGGGCGGCGTGCCACCCGCGATGAATGGAACAAACATCACCACTTCCCCTCTTCCCCCCACTACGCCAGTCGCCTACGGAGGGAAACCCTCCTCATGCGCGCTGGCTCCCCCATTCCCTACTCCCCACTCCCCATGTTTCTTGAGAGTGATAAATTATAACTCCTCACTCTTAACTCCTAACTCATCACTTATTATTGCAGCTGGCGTTGAATGCGATCGCTCAAAGGACTTTGTTTCGATGCCATACGTGCTCTGCCTGCAGCAGCCCATTCTTGCAGTTTCTGGATTTGCTCAACAGCGGTACGCGCTAGAGGTATAATCTGACTGGCGGCTTCTAAAATGTCGTCTGTCGCGAAGTCTCGGTTTTGACTAAACCCAATATGCATTGCTTCAATCAAAGTTTGCTCAATTTCTGCTCCAGAAAAATCAGGTGTTTCATAAGCTAACCTGTCGAGATCGTAATTTTTCAAATTATGAGGGCGCAGTCGGGATAAATGAACGTTGAAAATTGCGAGTCTCTCTTCTTGGCTAGGCAAACCAACGAAGAAAATTTCATCAAACCGCCCTTTGCGAAGCATTTCTGGTGGTAGACTTTGGATGTCGTTAGCGGTAGCGACAACAAATACGGGTGAGGTTTTTTCGGCTAACCAATTAATAAATGTCCCAAATACCCGGCTAGTAGTTCCCGCATCACCTTTGCTTCCCAGTCCGGAAAAGGCTTTATCGATCTCATCTATCCACAAAATACAGGGCGCAAGGGCTTCCGCTACTTGGATCATTTGACGAGTGCGGGATTCTGATTCACCCACCAAACCCCCAAATAACCGTCCCACATCTAAGCGTAGTAAAGGTAAATGCCAGTGATGGGCGATCGCCTTAGCGGTTAATGATTTACCAGTGCCTTGAATGCCCACCAATAGTAAACCACGAGGGTGTGGTAAACCGTACTGTCGCGCTCGTTCGCTAAACGCACCACCCCTGATGAGGAGCCAATCTTTGAGGTTATCCAGTCCACCAATATCAGAAATTTGTTCAGTGGCGGGGTAAAAGTCGAGAATTTGGGTTTGGCGGATGGTTTGGCGCTTTTCTTCCAGAACTAAATCTACATCTTCTGGTTGTATTTCACCTCTTGTCGCGATCGCTCGTGCCAAAACCCGACGAATACGCTCCATAGAAAGCCCTTGACAAGAGCGCACTAAATCATCCAAAATTTTCTCACTAAGTGAGTTTCCCGTCCCTGCTAATAAGCGTTCGACCTCGACTTTAATTTCTGGTGCTGCTGGTAAGGGGAACTCCAAAACCGTCAAAACTTCGGTTAAGTCGTCAGGGATAGCAATGCGCGGCGACAGTAAGACAATATTTTTTGGTTGGGACTTCAGCAGTCGGGCTAGGTTGCGGAGTTTGCGGGCGATCGCCACATCTTCTAAAAACCGATGATAGTCCCGCAGAATAAACACCCCTGGCGCAGATGCTGCGATTTTTTCCACAAATTCCAAAGCTTGCAGGGGGTTACGCCGACCAAACCCCGCATCATTATGATTACCTTGGTAACCATCCACAAAATCCCAAGTATAAACTGGGCGATTACCCTGATTTGTCGCTTCTTCCCGGATAGCTGCTTCCACCCGCTCCTCTTCATATGTGGGAATATACATTAAAGGGTAGCGGGCGCGTAGCAGTAGTTTAAACTCGTCACGGAAGCTCATAAGTAGATGTTAGTTATTAGTTCTTCTCTCATTGTTCAGGTTTGTCTTGCCACTAACAACTTTTTCCTTCTCATCCCCCTCCCCCCCCCCTCGTTCCCATGCTCTGCATGGGAATGCCTTCGAGAGGCTCCGCCTCTTGTACATTTATTGTAGGGTGCGTTAGGCGCAAGTGTTGATCCGTTTTCGTAAATACATTAATTAGTGCGCCGTAACGCACCAATTTCAGGCGGTGCGTTATATCATGTTCGGTAAATGACTTATCATTTAGGTTTGACCTCTCCCCGCCTTTGACTTACGTCAAAGTCTCCCCTCCCCTATTAGGGCTATCCATTACCGGGATCTTTCTTAAGAAAACTCAAAATAAGTTAACAAACCT
>CAZZYE010000875.1:0-3790 GCA_964658145.1 uncultured Stigonema sp. | reverse complement strand
TTTCACCTTGGACTCATCTGTTTTGCCGCCCTGACTTGGCACAATTAGGCGCTGGATCACAATTGACACGATCGCAGGTGAATTGTTCTCTGCGTCTCGGCGATTCATTTTCAAACAATAGCAGCCCCAACAGCATCTATTTGATTAGATTGGAGCGAAAATTCTTCCAACTCTGGTTGCGACTTCCAATTTAATTGATCGGCAGAGCAGCGCTTCACCAATTCTTGAGATAAAGCCGGATATAAGCGAATTATTTCATTGAAAAACTTGCGGCAAACAACTTCATATCGATTAGGCACTAACGGAAATTGTGCAGCAATTTCTAATAAATAGGCTTTAAAATTATTAAGTGCCTCATCGTGTTGTAATAATACCTGTTCTGTCGCCAGAGGAATTAAGTTAATTCCGTTGTCCTCGCAAACAGCTACCTCTAGATCTTCTTCTATAAAGTCAATCATTTCTGACAGCCAGTTAAGCATCGGGTCTAGCTGTTTATTGTTGGCGATCGCTTCCGCAATTTCCATGTCAGCAACAATCAATTTAGCAAATGCCTGCTCTTTGTTAAAAAAGTTTAGAAACCCCCGAATTAAGGCGTAGAAATCATTGACACTCTTTGTTAAATCGTCTGTGCCTGCATTCTTATCGACACGATCAAAGTGCCGCTTTAGAGCATTATTAGCATTACCAACTAACGCAGTAAGTTTTTGTTTTGCCGACTTAGGAAGACGCTTGATTTCAGCATTTAATTTAACGTTTTTTATTTGCACTCTTTTAGGAGATGGGTTTTGCTCGTTCCAGCGATTTAGAACAAGTTGAATCAATTCCTTGTGCGCCACAGGCTGAATAGCCAGCACAGAAGCACTTACCTTTTCACTAAAATTACGTAACTGTTCTATACGTAATTGCTCCTCTTGCGCAACATTTAATAACCTCGTTTGAGCGCCCTTCTTAGCAGCTTCGCTACGTTTTTTTGATTTTTCCTGCCATGCCTTAAATTCTGGTGTGCTTTCGATTTCGCTCACACGCTTCTTCAGGTACAAGCGCACGGGGGAATAACGATTGTGAGAATTGGCACCTTTTTTGTCTTCTTCGCCCAAGAATTTGGCGATCGCAGTATCAGTCCAGCCACGCTCTTTCAGGCTGGCTTTACTAAAGTAATCTTGCTCATTTGATGACATTTCCTGTTATCCTTTGCTTGCTATAGATATCTTATTTTTGGTGATTATATCAATGTACCAGCCATAGCATTTATCAATGCGAATACAGGAATCTCATACTGCTGTTCATCCAATAGCACCTTGCCAGAATAGACATAAAATCTTGCTTCTCCCTGTGCACACAGAGACTCCTTACTTATATTTTGCACCTCAAATAGGTAGGAAGCCTATTGCTGCAAGATGTGAACTTACCTAAATATTAATAAGGGTGGGCTATTTGCCCACCCCTGATGTAACTTTCTTATAAATTTGGGTACTAAGTGACTAGACAAAATGCGTCGGCTTCGCCCACTCTTTCGTAGCTGACAATTGCTTCAACGCTGCCTCTGCTGCTGCTAAATCATAAGGAAATGGACGCCCACGGGTAACATAATCCCGTTCTTGAACTGGTCTGTGACGCAGCACTGCATTTACCACAACACACGGTTCTGAACTCAGATTAATTGCTCCGTGTAAGACTCCTGGTGGAATTGTCACCACCACAGGATGGTCTTCACTTAGGGGAATGTACTGGTATTGCCTATTAATCAAAGTTACGAGTACAAACCGACCTCTGACTACCAGTATTTGGTCAGTTTGCGATTTGTGAACAAATAAATCATCTACTGTATTGGGCGCAACCTGTACCAGCACCGTTTCATGGCTGGCTTGGGGGGTAAAGAACTCAGTCATTCCCCCTTTGATCGACTCTAACTGACGGATTTCGATTCCCCTAACTTTACTCATAGCAGCATCCAAAAAAAGCATCATAAAGATTGAAGTGATACCTTCAATCTTAGATGCTCACACATAAAAAAATGTTGCTTGTGCAACAAAAAGTACCAAAATATGGTATTGAAGCTAAATTTATTAGGTAGTAGAAACCTTCAAACTACCAGGTTGTGCTGGATTCCCTTGCAACACGACACCACGCTGATTTGCCTGCAAATGACGCAGAATCTTGTAAATCGCCTCAGTCTGGTCTGATGCACCTGCTTTTTGTGCAACCGCTTCCAGAGAAAGAGCAGTTTTTTCCGTTTGTAAAACTTCCATGACTCGTTTTTGCAAGTCGAGAATGACGGCGGCGGCTTTCTTACCAGCTTCTACCCCTGGTTGATGGTAGGCATTTACATTCACCAAACTGCCATAAAAACCAACAGCGCGTTCGTACAAAGCGATTAACGCCCCCACTGTTCTGCCATTGACTTGGGGAATAGTGACTGTAATGGAATCGCGGTGGTTTTCATAAAGCGCTTGTCGGGTTCCTTGGAGAAAACCAGACAGATAATCGCCTGATGTGATTCCGGGGTCTATTTCTGGGGATTGTCCCTTACGGTCTTCTAAAACTTCAATGAAGGTGACAAAGAAATTCGCCACCCCTTCGCGTAACTGCTGGACGTAAGCATGTTGATCCGTTGAGCCTTTGTTGCCGTAAACGGCGATACCTTGATGGACGATGTTTCCATCTAAGTCTTTCTCTTTACCCAAGGATTCCATCACCAGCTGTTGCAAATAACGGCTGAATAAGAATAAACTGTCCTTATAAGGTAGGACAACCATATCTTTTTCGCCTCGTCCATTGCCAGAGTAATACCAAGACAAGGCTAACAGTGCTGCTGGGTTCTTTTGCAAATCAGGGACGCGGGTAGCGTCATCCATTTCTTTTGCACCGTCTAGCATGGCACTAATATCAATGCCCTGCAATGCCGCTGGTACTTGCCCGACAGCAGACATTTCTGAGGTGCGTCCTCCTACCCAGTCGAACATGGGAAACCTTGCCAGCCAACCTTCGGATTTTGCGAGTTCGTCTAGCTTACTACCAGCCATGGTAATGGCGATCGCATAATTGGCAAAATCCAAATTCTGTCCCGCGTAGGCTTTTTTGACTTCAATCATGCCGAGGCGTGGTTCCGGCGTTCCCCCAGATTTAGAAATCACCAATACTAAAGTACTGGCAAGTCGGTTTCGCAGATGAGTCAAAACGCGATCGATGCCTGCTGGATCGCTATTGTCGATAAAATGAATTGCCAGAGGTGGAAAGTCTGGGGCTAAGGCTTGGGCAACAAATTCCGGACCAAGCGCAGAACCACCAATCCCAATCGAGATAATATCGGTGAAGCGAGGCGCTTTGGGTGGATGAATCCCACCTGTGTGGATTTTTTCGGCAAACGCTTCGATGTGTTCTATACTATCGACAATTTCTTTTTGGAGTTCTGGCGTTGGGGCAAGAGATGCATTTCGCAGCCAGTAGTGTCCAACCATGCGGTTTTCGTCAGGGTTAGCGATCGCACCCTTCTCAAGTTCCACCATATCCGCAAAAGCCTTTTCAAACTTCGGCTGCAACGCCTCCACAAAGGCATCATCAAACCGCATCCGGCTAACATCTAGGTAAAATCCTAATCCTTCGTGGAAATATAACCATTTCTGGTATCGTTGCCAAAGTGCCGTAACGTCCATAGGGAAATCTCAAGTAAAGTGTTTCTCAAAAACCAGTTTAAGGCAAGTGCAGCCAATCCCTTGTCACCCTTATACAGTTTTAAGTGTTGGCTTGAATGCTGACTCTAAACATCTGGCATTGGGATGAGGGGGAATGG
>CAZZYE010000874.1:0-3800 GCA_964658145.1 uncultured Stigonema sp. | reverse complement strand
CTCTTTGACAACAGTGGATTGGTTCTTAGTATAGCAGGCCCTAGTGGTGCAATGCTTTCATATGGTCTGGTTGCAGCTGGTGTCATATGCGTTATGGAAGGGATTTCAGAAATGGTCGGGCACTGGCCAATCTCCAATGCAATGGTCGAGTTTGTACGATCCTTTGTGGATGAAGAGCTTGCTTGGGTTGTTGGGTTTGCTTATTGGTGAGCGCTTCCTAGAGATGGAAAACTCATTGACATCTTACTGACTCAGAAAGGGCATCGTACTCCATAAGCTTTGCAACACTGATCGTGGGAGCCGCGAACCTAGCTGCATATTGGCATTGGCCAGACTTTTGGCAGTCTTTATTATTCATATTCGTCCTTCCCCTATCTCTGCTAATATTGAACTGTCTTGGAGTGAAGGTATGCTGATAGAGCATAAGACATGAGTTATTGACAATGCTTACGTCTCAAATTAGTATTACGGAAACGTTGAAAGTATTGCTGGGGTGCTTAAACTCGTTCTCGTATTTATTTCATTCGTTGTTATGCTAGCTGTCGACACTGGAGGTATGCTACTTTCATCTCTGTTATCAATGGAATGGGAACATTATTGATCAATCATTTAGTCAGAGGAAACCCCAAGATTGGCTCGAAGAGTCAGTTACCCTGCTTACAAAGCAATAGATTTCCGTTGACGATCTGTAGATATCCAAGATTTGTTTCAAAACAACCCAGCTGTCGCAGCCACACCTGGAATCGCTGCCTTGTATGTCAAATCCTACTTTAGATACTTTAGATAGCTGACATCGACGAAGGGTAGGGATTCCGATAGCAGCATATGCCTATTGTGGGGTCGAAATAGTTGCCGTCACAGCCGTTGAAGCCAAGAACCCTCGCTCATCTTTACGGTTTCCAGCTCAATGGATTGCATACATTACTTCCGCAATCTATCTTGTCAGCGTCATCGCCTTCATTCTTAACGTCTCTTGGGCAGATATCGACCTACCGGCTTTGGTGGACCGTAAGCTCACCACCTTCGTTCCTCCTCCAGTCAACAACAGTACGGCGATTTTGATTATTGCAGTGAAAGAAGCAGGCATTGGC
Organism: uncultured Stigonema sp.; assembly: GCA_964658145.1. Classification (GTDB taxonomy): domain Bacteria; phylum Cyanobacteriota; class Cyanobacteriia; order Cyanobacteriales; family Nostocaceae; genus Stigonema. The sequence goes on along the minus strand of CAZZYE010000874.1, from coordinate 2,709 downwards.
GGATTGGCTGGGTTCCTGAACGCGTGTTTGGTTCTGGCTATCCTTTCTGCTGCCAATACGGCACTTTATGGTAAGAGCCGCGTCCGGCTTCCTTCATATTCGATTGGAATAAGTCCGGAACACTGACTTCAATTTTCTAGTGTCATCGAGGACGCTCTTTGGCTTAGCAAAGGAGTGGCCTTCAGATCGTTGGTGGCACCGCGTAGGAACCACCCACCCGAGAAACAAAGTTCCGGTTTGGGCTCTTCTTGTATCGACCTTTGCCTTCTGCTGGATCCCTTTCCTTCACTTGGATGGACACTATAGTGACCAAGATGTAAGGCCGTACGAACCCGTTAAAAGTACCCTCTGACAGTCTCCCAGTTACAAGAGATAATGAGCGGAATAGCCACCGTTGTTGTTGTGCTCGTCTGGGCATCTCAGTGTCTTGCGTTTATTCGCTATTTCTGGTGGTAAGTGTGTTTGAACGTTGGCATATTGACTGACTTGTTGCTTACTCTATTTCAAGGCTAAGTATCCACAAGAGTAAACTTCGTGGAGCGACCTTTGGAGTTTTCAACAGATGGAGCAACACAAACACATCGGCTCCGTTCTCAAGCCACCTTGCATATATACAACCATTGCCTGCAATCTTCGGATTGATAGGTTGTCTTCTGACTGTTTTTGTATTCAGCACCTCAAGTTGGTGGAATGGACTAGAAAGTGGGACAAGTATCGCAGCAGTAATGGTTGCAGTAAGTGCATTTCTTGTTAGGTAAACAGGACTAATCATTCCATGCAGCCTTGTACACTTCTCTTCTTTTGGGTACTATTGAAAATCAAGAATAAGCACTTAAAGCGGGGAAAACTTTGGGTTCCGCTCAGCGATGATTGGGAGGTGTTAAAGGCAGAACTGCTTCGATTGAATGGACTAATCTACGATGACAACGACATCGAGCCCCCGGGAATGGTGACCAGGATTTTGTTGGACATGAAGAAGGGGATCAAGACTGTGTTTAACATGCCGGTAACTACCCCTGCTCCGCCAGCAGCGCCTCTGCCCACTGTAATGCCAGGAGAGCAAGCGATAGAGGAGGCAGAGTCAAGTGAAGATGTACCGCCATGATGTATTTTCAACATACTTGGCATTGCTAAGAATTAGTGATCAATGTTGAAGCAGAGAATCAAGGCAGAAGCTGTTGTTGAGAATTCAGTTTCCGCACTCTCTAGAACTTGAAAAGGGGGGAGAGGCACGTGACTAGATCCAGCACCTTCTTTGAGCAAACCTTGCCCAGTCAATTTATGCGATTTTTCCTCCAGTCTTTAGCCGACCGAGTCTATGTAATCGATAAGACTGCCGAAATATAGCCAAACTATACGTGTTAGGGTGATGTCGAAGATCCGATAAACCAGCGAGAAACGTAGACCCAAGCAAATGTCAACAAGCGAGCCACGCCAATGTATCTGCTGAATATTCTCATAGAGGGAAGCTTCGACCAGCGATCCACCCGTGAAAACGCGAACACGATTAAAATTGAGAATGTCTTTATCATTAACCTGTTGTTCAAGAATCCACCTAAAAGCTCCTTGATTCGCAAGTCGACATGCTTTGATTCCAGCTCTCCCTCATCGCAATCCAAGTATCGTAATTATTCGTTCTTCCACCACATTCCCTAACAGACCAACAATTCTAATAGCTGCTACTAGTTCATAGCTTAAGCAAAGGATAACATTCGCGATCCGATCAAGATCTCCCAGGTGCCTCCGCAAAAGTCCCCGAGAAAATCAAAAGGCTATTAGGATCGCACCGAACGCAAGCAGGTTGGCACCAAACCGATTTGCTTTCAGTTCAACATTAGTTTCCGCCAAAGAATTGATTAATATCCTGAATAAGCCTAGAAACTCATATTTGACATCGCTGCCCAAGATGATTGCGCATCCTACTTCATCTTCTTTCCTGATAAAGTCGACGCTAAGGGATTCAAATGACATAAACCACTGATGTGAGGGAAACGGAGTAGCATTGAGAAAAGTATAAAAGAATGCAACCTATGGATGAAATGTTCACAAGCGTTGGTTGTCTCCATAATGGGCCGGCACTTGATTCGAGAAATACTCGTAGCGAGACGATATATGCTACTATAAAGTTTCCTTCCTTTGTGCCAACAAGCCATCTGATGCATTGCTAGGAGTAGATGTGGTACTAGACAAGTTGCCAATGGTGCCGAGGGAACCCCTTTTCCCTTATTTGCCCCCCTTAACAGCTAGAATTAAGCGAAACTCGGCGGCAGCTAGCCACACCTGATCGGCAGACTCACTAAACCTTCCTGTCCACGACTCTCGCTACTATTATTTGGCGAGTATCGAAAACTGCGTTTTTTAAGTAGCAAACTGCGCCCATTGCATCGCCAAGTACATAATTATGTAATTCTGCTGAAAAATCCCAAAAGTAGAAATACAAGACCCTGGGCTGCTAAGATAGACTAAACGAAGTGATAGAAAGGAACACGGGAACTTTAATTGTTTAAAAGGCTATCAATTTGTGCTGACGTGAGATCGGAACCTTAAACCTACTTCGTCTGATATGCTTTTCAGCGAAGCGAACACGGACTCAAGGGATATCTTCACGGAATCACCGGGTAGAAAGGAAAGACATAGGATAGCACGAACGAGAGAGACATGACAATCAAGGATGTCAATTCAACTACATCTCGAATTATATAATAACAA
>CAZZYE010000873.1:0-3807 GCA_964658145.1 uncultured Stigonema sp. | reverse complement strand
AGCAATACCGATCTTAGTTATGTCAATTTAACTGATGCCAATTTAAGCAATACTAACCTTAGCCATGCCAACTTAAATAACGCTGACTTAAGCAATGTTAATCTAAGTAACGCAAATCTTTTTAGTACCACCTTAAGCCAAGCTAACTTAAATAACGCGAACTTAAGTTATGCTAATTGTGAAAATACTAATTTTTTCTATGTAAAAAATATAACTACTGCTAAAGTAGATCATACTTTGATGACAGCAACTTTAGGATTATCTAAAAAAGAAATTTTTGCTTTAAAGCAACGAGGAGCAATTATTCATGTAAATAATATAAATAATAACCTTAGTAGACTTTCTCTAAATGTGAGTGAAGATGAACTTCAGCAGGAAGCCATCAAGCGAGAACAAGAGCTGGAAAGATTATTTGATCAAAGGCGACAAGCAGAATTAAAAAAACAAAAACAAAGGAAATCATCTCCACCTATTTCTAATTCAGAGGATGACCTCAGCAGCGATCGCGGCGTTGACTACACACAACTACGAAACTTCCTCAAAGCAGGAAATTGGAAAGAAGCCGACCATGAAACCTATTTAGTAATGCTCCTCGTTGTGGGTCGTAAGAAAGATGATTGGATTAGGGATAAAGAACTGTTGAATTTTCCCTGCGACGAACTATGCAGAATAGACCGTTTGTGGGTAAAATACAGCAATGAGCACTTTGGCTTCAGCATTCAGAAAAAAATTTACTTAGAAGTCGGCGGTATACCCGACGGCAAATTTTCTGAAGAAGCCTGGGGAAAATTTGGTGAGCGGGTAGGATGGAGAGTGGAGGGAAGCTGGATAAGTTACGATCTAGTTACTTTTGATACTATAGCCCCTGTGGGACACCTCCCATTCATGAGAGCGACCGATTCTTTGACCGAGATGTCTTTCGTGTCGTACTCATTGCGGTTTTCTGCTCTCGCATCCAGACTTGTATACTGTAACATCTAAGCGTTTCCAAATTTTATAAAGATTTATTACAGCAACCTTTTCCACGATCTAATCAGCATTCCACCAATTCAATACCTGGCACTGGTGGCAGATAACAATTTGCCCGAATAAATTTTTATGCAACCTCATGCACTTCCGACTCTGTGACCCTCTGTTTGTCCCAAGGTAAACTCATCTGTCCCGGTGATTTCTTTACTTTGTGGTAACCAAGATTAAATCCATGCCAAATCCTAAACGTGGTTCTAATGGTGTATTTAGTCTATCCACAAGCTTAAAGTTGCTGTCTGATATGCTTTTATTAATGCCTGTTGAAGTATATTTACGAGTCAAATGCAAAAGAATCGTATCTTGGTCTTCAAAATTTATAACTGATCGATCTGGCAACATTATGTCAATCTTGTTTCCTGTTAAGTTGTGATACAGTATTTTTACGATAATTGCTCTATCTGCCTCTATATAACCTTCAAAAGACACACTCTCTAAGTCGAGATGTAAATCAGTGTGTTGAAGTAATGCACTTGTGACAAATTCTCTAAAAGACCTAGCATTCTGATACTCTCTAGTCGCCGCTTGAGCGACTTTTTCATTTAATTCTTCAGTGGTCGCTACTTCTATAAGAAATATATCATTAGGTCGCATCAGTTGAGAAAGAGTTTGCAGAAGCTCTGTGTCTTGTTTAAAATTAGCTAATGTGTTCCCAAGCAGAGAAAACATAACAGGATGATCATTTAAAATTGCGTCTAAGAATGTTCGTAAATCACTAACATTTCTCGAAATTGAGAAATCGGTTAGAATTGGCAACACATGGCTCCTCTTTAAATTTATTCCTTCAATTGCTTTTTGAACACCTAGTATCAACATTTCCGAACTCATATCTACTGGAAAATAGAATAGGTCAGGATTTGAATTAAGTAATAAATTTAAAATGCTTTTGTCTTTTTCCCCTGTGCCTAAACCTAAACTAACGTAATGATATTGATGCTGTTTTATACTATTGGAATGAATTGTCTGCCATCGAGATCTAAAGGACTCTATACTCTCTTTCATTACTATATAGAATCTATCATTACAAGCGTTATTCCAAGCTATTGTTGGACCTATACCCCAATACGAAAAACCCGATAAAATTTCTTTAGAATCACCTGTTAGAGAAAAATTTCCTCTCAATGACTGCGTAAGTTCTGCAAGCTTCTTTGACTGAGGTTCTCCTACGAAACAGAGAGTCCACCCTAAGCCCGATTCATTCATGAATTCCTCTAGTATCTTCAGAAAATTTAAATGTTCCATATTGAGCCTCAAATATTCAAAAATATGTACTTTTGCAATATATGTGTTTATACTAACATACTGGACTTTAGACTAAAAGGGTGCTATCGCGTAGCGGTCACGGTGCAGTTGGCAGGTATAAAAAATCAATGGATGCCTGCTTTATAAAACAAGCACCCATTAAGCGGAAGATGAAAAAAGCACTAATTAAATTCATCTACCACTATGAATTCTTTTGACAGAATTAAAGCATTTCGTCAAGAAGCCTATAACTATTTGTGTCGGGGAAGGGACGCAACTTTTGAGTTAACAGATGCGATAATATTGACACGCAAGGCATACAGCAAGCGCGGACTTGTCCCTGTCTCCAGTATTTCGACGCAAGTGGTCGAGTGCGTATGAGGCATTACAACATACAAGACCTCAACGTCAAAAGTTGATGCGGTTGTATACGAGACACATAGCAACAGATAGGCGGATCATACTTGCAGGTGACTAGAACTAGCCCTTTCAAGGTGGCTAAAATTTTTGGACAAAAATTTCTTGACTCTCTGTGTTCTCTGCGCCTCTGCGGTTAAATAAATTACTTTTTAACCGCAGAGGCACAGAGGAGCCAGCGCGCCGACACGAGTGTTTCGGTGCATCTCACGGCGACTGGCGTAACATAGAGAGAAAAGTAGAGGGAGGACCGCCAGAACTAAGATTTTATGAATCACCTTGAAAGGGCTAGTGACTAGAACTTACGCATTGACAAAATTTTGATTGTGTGGGATTCACCATAGTAGGCATAAATCACCTTAATAAAGTCGGAGTTTTGAACTAGCGAGGACATAAGCCCTCCTTCTACTTCTTATCTAGGTGTAAGTGAAATCAACTTATGCACGCTGCGGAAGATGAACGTGGATTGTAGATCGAGTAAAGCATTTTGCCGCCGCAGTACAATTGATCCGCAGATACAGACAATGTTTCCACGCGCTCGCGCACGTTATGCACGGGTCCAGTCTTTTTGTAAAGTGAGTAAGTTCTAGTGACCATACAGGTTGGGTAAGACCAGATGCAGTAACCCTTCAAGACCTGACATGAGACAGCCTGCTCAGGAGGGTTTCCCGCTACTAGGGGACTGCGAACCCGAAGGGCGTCGCGTCTGTACATCTTTTCCGGAGATGTCTATTCCCCATTCCCTTCTTTTCCAAGTTCCTCTACACTATCACCTGGCTTCGAGGGCCACCTAACGGTAATAATAGTGCAGTCGGACTCAGCAACCCAATAATGCGCCACACCTGCAGACCAAAGAACGTAGTCACCCTCACGAGACAGTACGATCTCTCTATCCTCAAACTGAAGCCGAAATCGTCCATTCACTAGGATGGAAAGAGTGGCGGCTTCGGTATTTACTGCCCACTGGGTTCTGTTGTCTCCTGCTTTGTGAACAGCCCATTTCACTTCTAGATCTGCAGTCGATCGCGGATCGTCATCAGGGGTGATAAAGTGACCTATGAACCAACCCCAGCGATCCGCGCCTTCAATAACAGCGTTTCCATAAACAACTTTAGTCATTTG
>CAZZYE010000872.1:0-3808 GCA_964658145.1 uncultured Stigonema sp. | reverse complement strand
TTTCAGTCAAAAATGCTAAAGAGTTAAATTCCCCTTTTCCTCGCATGTGATTAAATAAGGACAGTGCGCCAACTGATCCATCCCCGATGAGATTTTCATAGGGGTCTAGCTTGAGATTAATTTGGTTTGATTTTTCGTACCGTGAGAAGTGAAACAAGGTCAAATACTGCAAGATGTCATTCTTCAGTTCACCTTTGAAAATCAGACCTTTGTAGATGTCTTCATCATCGAGAATACCTTCATATATTTTTAACAATGTGGCGTAGGAAATAACGCCGTTGTAGTTGCGTTCCTCCTTACCGACTGTAATCCCATTAAACAAGTTGAAAAATACAACATATTTTTGACTTGGATCGTCTACGAGATTTGTCAGTTCGGCTGTATCTTGAATATAAAAAGAATTTGAACCCAGTTGTTTGAGAAAATTTACTGCATAGTATTTATCAAAAAACATCGGGTATATCTTGATATTATCATGCTATGCTTTGAAAGCCTTAATCACCTCTCTAGACATGAAAAATAGTCCATCATCTGCAGTTTGTGTCATGTGTAAAGTACTCGAATAGGGAGCTTTGGCAATATAAACAAAGTGCCTGTATCCCATGCGGTAAAGTTTAGCAACTTCGTCGATGATGGCTGTTGGGTGTTGAAACATCTGTTGGTGTTCATAGTTATCAGAGAAAGTACTAAGTAGTTGGACTCTGACAGTGCCATCTTTACACCTCAAACCCAAGATCTCTCCCATCAGATTGGATACTTTTTGAGAACTACTCCAGCGGCGATCGCATTCCCGACTGGATACGATCACAATTGCCAGCTTATCCACCAATTTGGGAGCGTCAGATGCACTAGCGAAAGTAAACTTTTTGGGTAACACTGAGTATAAAGAACTAAGAACATTGGGAACTTTAAACTTTCCTTTACTTTGCAAATCTCTAATGTCAACTCCTTGAGCATTAGAGCGATGTTCCTCGTTTAATAGATGAGATAATACACCAGACAAAGACACGATAAACTTTTCTATAGGTGCATCGTCTTCTTTGTTGTGCAGGTGCAGTCGCAAAATCGGAATAAATAACCTACTTTGCTTGTGCAACAGTACCTTTATACAGATATATGCCAGCAAGCAAAAGGTAAACCGATAAATAAATGTCTGCTGGGATTCCAGCCTAATATCCTCTAGTTTGTAAGGAAATAATACTAGTTGACGCTCTAGGAAATTTTTATTGTAAATATCCTGGCATCTTTTATCTGAGTCTGGCTTCCACACGGTCAACTCTTCTTGCTATGTCTTCTGGTTGTGCATTAGACATCTCCGAAAAACAATGTAGAGACGCGACGCCCAACGGGAAAGCAGATCCTGCAGGAGGGTTTCCCTCCTTCAGGGCTGTCTCACCAGTTGCCTACGGCGGGAAACCCGCCTCATGCGCACTGGACTCACCAGTCGCCTACGGAGGGAGACACTCGTGTCGGCGCGCTGGCTCAAATTTCGCGTCTCTACAAGGGTTGTAAACAACGCACAATTAATTTCTGGAGATGTCTATTGGTCATACCATCAGATCGTCTCCGAGGTACTGCGACCATAACCCGATAGGGTTTGGTCGTATGGGGGACAGGAGGGTAATTGAGTGGGACTTGATGTCCCCGAAATTACCAATCCAGTATTTCTTGCTACTACTCGACATTTAGAATTAGCAAATCTACCAAGTCTTGCCCAACTAGCATCACTTAATGACAAATTGTTTCCTGTGTATCCCGAACAATAGCCAATCACTTTTTTGATCTCTCCTTTTGACTTAGTTGAGTATTGGATCAAGTCACCCTTCCTCGCTTTAAATGGCGTTGTCGAACCACCATAGCGTTCACGGTATTGTGTGGAATTAGGTGAAGAAGCTGAAACTGCATCATGCAAGCGACGCCGTGTAATTCGAGGTTTAGAAATAACTTTGAATAAGGCATCTGTAATAGTTACTTTGCCTACCCAATCATGACCATGGGTATTCGCAGTATGGAAAGGCTTGTATTGAACAAAATGGCTAGCAGCAAGCGCAATGGCATCAACTGCATGCGTTTCTGGTGCTTGCAATGCTTTATCTGATTTGTTTTTTGCAAGTCCTAAATGCTTGCGAACTTGAGATGTCCCGTTACCGTCTTCAAGCCAGCCTTCGCGTGTGACAACGGGAGCAAGATTCGATAATTGCTCTATCATCCAATACTGACCTACCATCACTGGCGAAAATCCCTGACCTGACACCGCACCTTTGCGCCCTGAAGTTTGGTCAACATCTGCTTTTACTTTCTCCACCACAATTACGGTAACTGGGTAGATACGGCAAAGTTCAGTAATGACTCGCAATTCTAACTGACGATTTGACCGGATTGACGGTGCTAGTTTTGTCTTTTTACGGTTAGAGAAGCGTTCTTGACGATGATTTCTTAACCTGAAAGGCTTAGATCTGTCAATTCTTCTCCCACGTCGCCCACGCCTTAGCATGGAACGATAAGACATTTTCTCTTTTACCCCAGCAATAGCCGTTCCCTGTTTAGGGATAAATCCCATGAGAACAAGGTGAGACATAAATAGGGTGAATTTATCCGACTGTACGCCAATGCCAGAATACCTTTTGCCAGGGTCGATCCCAACAGCAATATCTTGCTTATTTTGACCTGATGGTTCAACTAGTAGTTGGACATACCAAATACCTAAGTCGTTCCAAAATGGCTTGGCTTTACCCTGTTTTATCCAACGCCTAGCACGGGATGCTGTTGTTGGCATTAGTGGTGAGCCATTAGGCGAGATAACTGGAACTCTTAGGTTTTCTTTCTTCATTGGTATAACCCTTGAAAGATAAAGTTTATGGCGTTATCGCCTGTCACTTACCTCATTCAGTAATGCGTGGCTTGGCTTTACCCAACCTCTAGACACCCCTAGAGCTACATAGAGTCGAGCTAGTGAAGTACCCGACCGTGATCTACACTACTGAAATTGGAACTTGGTATTAACGAATCGCAACTCTCCCAAGTGAGGTATTGAACTCTTTCCTCCTAGAGGTTTGTTCTCTAGAATCCGTTTCCATACTCAAAGAGTTGGGAACGGTAGTTCAAAGTAATATCAACAGTCCAAACATAACTCATCCGCTACATCCGCTACAAAATCCGTTGCCAGGATGATCCCAAAGTACAACCTACACAAACGCTGCCACTTTCTCCAACAACCCCTGAAACAACTTCAACCCATCGCTACCACCTAACATCGGATCTGACGCTCTTTCTGGGTGTGGCATCATTCCCAGCACATTGCCTGTAGAATTGCAAATCCCAGCAATGTTGTTGAGTGAGCCGTTAGGATTATCTCCTTCATAGCGGAATACGACTTGACCGTTATCTTCAATTTCTGATAATGTTGCTTCATCGGCATAAAACTGACCTTCTCCGTGGGCAATAGGCAAAGTGATGATTTCACCAGTTGCATAACCTTGAGTCCAAGGTAGATGATTGCCCTCGACTTTGATCGGGACGCGATCGCACACAAAATGCAAATCCCGATTTCTCACCAATGCCCCTGGTAAAAGTCCTGCTTCAGTTAATACCTGAAACCCATTGCAAATACCGAGGACAAACTTACCTTTTTGTGCATGTTCTACAACTTGCTGCATCACAGGAGAAAAGCGAGCGATCGCACCGCAACGCAAATAATCCCCATAGCTAAAGCCACCAGGTAGAATCACCACATCCAAATCGGAAATATCGGTTTCTTGATGCCAAACCATGCGAGTTGATTGTAAGAGCAAGTCTTTTGTCACGTAAG
>CAZZYE010000871.1:644-3808 GCA_964658145.1 uncultured Stigonema sp. | reverse complement strand
CCCTCCGTAGGCGACTGGCGCGCGACTTCCAGTCGTTAGGGTTTAATTGGATTATGCTCTCGCCAGAGTCATAGAAGAGCACTAATGACGATCTCCACCTGCCAAAGCTGCAAATTCCTGTACTGCGCGCACCAAATCATCTGGTGTGCCAATATCCAAATAAGTTCCATCGGGAAATGCTTCGCCTTCTACGTGAAAACCCTGATTAATAGCAGCCTGAATGACATTGCCAATGGGTAATTCTGGTAATTGCGACAAATCCCTATTAGCCTTAAGAGTCAGAAGATACTCGTGCAAAAACTGCGTAAAGGCAGGTGTCCAAACTGCAATAGCCCACATATAACGCAAATCTGACTGGTGGGGTTTTTCAATTATCAGGTGGACTTTGCCTGAGGCGTTGAAATCAACCATACCTGCCTTATGTGGTTGATCTGTGGGGAATAATCCTAAGACAACATCGGCGTTGCTTGCCTCAAGACGTGCGAGTATCTTCACAAAGGCATCTTGAGGCTGAAACAAAATATCAGGAAAACCCAAGGCTACCACTGCATCTTGGACAAAGGGATAAGCCTGATCTAGAGTGAAAGGTACACCATAAGGCAAACCCAAGATCAGATAGCCCAAGCTCATGGAAAGCGTTGTGCCATCTCCAAAATATGCCGGAATATCCCACTTACCAGAACGTAGTATAAAATACGCCCTATCAATGCCTGCTAGTTGCATTTTTTCTAGCAGATAATGACAAACAACTTTCGGACGCAAGTTAAGTTTATTACTAATATAATGAAAGCCAACCGGATATAACTCTTTACTAAGTGGTAAGGGAGAAATCCGTGTTGCTTGTCCACCAGCAGGTAGCAGCCCAATGATTTGGCGGGTCATAGATAATTAAAAATTCAAAATTTAAAATTCAAAATGGTCTTTGCCTACTAAGTAAGTATTTTTGACTATCTAGGAAACACAGAACAGCCTATTGCAGGTAAATTAAATTCACATCTTGCAACTGCCCAATATACCAGTCTAAAGGATTTTGACCAATTACCAATGACTAAATTCCCAAAAAATTACCCCCTCCCAAGAAGCGCAGCGCTGCGTAGACGGTAAAAGGAGGAGGTTATTAAGTTTTATTATGCGTGTGACACTTGACACTACTTGACAGAGACGGCATCAACATCGATAGTGTCGGTGGTGGAGGTAGAACCCTCGGCTGTGTTGGCAGCGTTGGAGTCCACATTATCCTTACGCGCTTTGAAGCCTTCAATTACTTGCTGAGACACTTCGGAAACCAGCAGTGTCAACAAAAACACATCGTCAAGTTCTCCTACAATAGGTAGGAAGTCTGGGGCAATATCAATGGGGCTGACAAAATAAAGTAGAGTTCCTAAAATTACCCACCAGCGGTACTTAGGGTTACGAAGCAAGTTACGATACCAATTGTAAACGGCTTGAATTGAAAAGTTCATGATTTTATCCTCTAGTTACCTTTTATTTTGGCGAAATATGCCCTAAACTTCCTGTGGGAATAACCGCCCTAGTTTGTCTGGAAGATGCTACTCGTAATTTGTTGGCAAATTTATACTCATAATAATTTCAACAAGTATGAAAGTTGTACATTAATCTCTAGTATTAATTTTATTAAAATGCTTTGGGATATTTGCACGCCTGATTGACGGAGGAAACTTAAAACAGTGGATATCTTAGCTGTCTTTCGCAAGGTCGGACCAGTCATATGGCCGTTGCTTTTCTTTTCAGTTCTATGTTTAAGTGTGATTTTAGAGCGCTTATGGTTCTGGTTACGAATTTTGAACCAGGAAAAGGAAATAGTTGATCGCGTTTTAGATGCAGCTCGTGATAACTGGGCAACAGCTACGGAAATAGCTAGACGGGCAACGGATCAACCTATCGGACGTTTTCTCTACGCTCCTTTAAGCCTGCCAAAAAGCAATCCAGAACTCTTCAGGCTAGCACTGGAGTCAACGGCAGAATACGAATTGGCTCAGATGCGGCGGGGAGAAAAAGTTTTGGAACTCGTGATTGCTGTTGCGCCGCTACTGGGATTGTTTGGTACAGTTTGGGGATTAATCAGGTCTTTGGAATCAATTCGGATTGGCGATTTGGGAACCGAATCGACCGCAGGGGTGACTACTGGTATTGGAGAAGCTCTTTATTGTACAGCCACAGGGCTAGTGATTGCTATCTTTAGTCTGATATTTTATCGGCTATTTCAAGCTCTTGTCGTCAACCAAGTCAAAGTTTTTCGCAGGGCAGGAAACGATCTGGAAATACTCTACCTACAATCACCTCCTGACTTCAGCAATAGTGCAACTTCTGGTTCGCTGTCACAGGTAAGTGTGCGGGAATTGCCGCAAAACATCAATCCGCCCCGTAAGAAAGGCAAAAACAAGTTCTCCCAAGCCTCAGAACCACCATTGGAATCTGATTCCTCAGAACCGAAAGATAGTCAAGAATTTAACCCCTGATTTAGGTGTGAGACTAAGACGATGAAAATTAATCTACATACTCCAATTGAAGAAGCCCAAGTTCAAATTATTCCCTTAATTGATGTCATTTTTTGTATCTTGTCATTTTTTATATTGGCTTCGTTGCAATATACTCGCCAGCAGGCGATTAATATTGATTTGCCTAAAGCCACCACAGGTACAACATCTAGTAGTCATGTATCGTCGAAAGGACAACAGCTATTACCTGTAAGTATCGATGCTATTGGTCAAACTTATGTAGAAAAACAGCCGATCAGAAAGGAGCAGTTAAAAGCAGTTTTAGAGGATTATGTCAAAAAAAATCCCAAAGGTATTTTGGTGCTCAATGCCTCTCGGTCAGCAACTTACAATGATGTAATAGATATGTTGGATTTGCTGCGGCAAGTAGGGGGCGATCGCGTTTCTCTAGGAATTATACCTGGTCCCTCACAAAAAGCCACCAAGGAGCCGACATCCGCTCCTCCTTACTACCCAATCAATCCCGGTGCACCAGATGGGACTCTACCAAACACTGCACCCGTCCTTCCCCAAATTCCTAATCAAGTTCCCGAACCTCCTGCACTCAGTCAACCTCAAACTGGGCTTGGAGGCGTCAACTCAGTCAATCCTGGTACTTATCCTGCACAACAAACAGTACCAGTAGCCCCTAGGAAGAGGAAGTAG
>CAZZYE010000871.1:0-634 GCA_964658145.1 uncultured Stigonema sp. | reverse complement strand
ACATTTTTAATTTTTAATTTTTAATTGATTTTTCTTCCCCCACGCCCCAAACCTAAAAACATCCAAAATAAATCCTGCATAACGGCACGATTTCTGGTAATTTACGAATGTTTACAAGTATCTCTTGAGCAGTTTTCCGCCAGTAACCGTTTAAGTTTCAGGGATTGTGGCAATGGATCTTCGGACGATTTTTATTGTTTGGGTGGTAACATCTATTAGCTTGTACATTATTAGCAAATTACCCATTCTAGGAGTTGAAATTGATCCTCCTCTTAATCCCTTTATTTCCGCAGCTGTTCTCGGTATTGTAACAGCAGTAATCAGACCTATTTTACTCGTAGCATTTGCACCACTAAATATTGTCGCGGTTGACTTGTTGTCCGACTTGTTGACATTTATGATCACTGTTGTCTGTTTTGGACTTGCAGCCAGGTTAGTAGAGGGATTTCGCCTGCGCTTCGGCATTGGGAGCGCTGTTATAGGGGCGTTTACCCTATCTATTATCAGCAGCCTAATTTACGGATTGTTAGGAGTTAGGCGTTAGGAGTAAGGAAGAGACGTTCCGGCGGAACGTCTGTACGGGTGTGAGGAGTTGGGAGTTAGGAATTGTACACTCATTATCATTCATCATTTA
>CAZZYE010000870.1:0-3811 GCA_964658145.1 uncultured Stigonema sp. | reverse complement strand
CTTAAAAAGGGGGGAACAAGCCCCCCTTTTTAAGGGGGGTTGGGGGGATCTTTAGGAAGTGAACGCTCTACAAGCAAGCTTATTGCATTATAGGTGTTCACAATGAACGCCTCTGTTGTCTACTAAGTTTACCTGTAAGAAATAAGAGCAGAAGGATACCTGCTTGGGCTTCTAGTAAAACGAAGTAGCCTTTAAATAGATAGTTTAAATTTATGGCTGAGTTGGAGTAAAAAATCAGACCACCTACTGCTATATATGGTAGTAAACGCAACCCATTTAATTTGATATGCCTTTTATTTTGAAAGTTGTTCATCAACTTATTTGAGGTTTTGAAAAATTGCTTTTCAAATATAGACTAACAAATTAAAAATTTGCTTAACTTAAGCCGAAGCTTAAATAAGCATGATTTTCGATTGTTTAAATGTGATTTTATTGTGTAATTAGCTGTTATGCATCACTAAATACACTGAATTATCTTTAGGTTGTTAAATAGAGTTTACGTAAACTTTCTGAGGCAATATAAGTAGGTCGGCGCAATAAATTATTACTGGTTCGTAGTTGCGCTTCAGAACTTCTTGAGAGCGCTGAAGCGCAACTACAAGCCTATGCAACATTTTTTACATAGTTTTGTTTTATTTCGTCTATCTACAAGGGCGCTTTTTAATCGACTGAAAGACACGTTGACTATATGGCAATACGCTTGGTGTTAGGGCTAATCGGTGGGAATTTCTGGTGTGTAGAGACGTTGCATTGCAAAGTCTCTACAAAGGTTATCGGTAGGTACACAACTACTGAACCGTATTGGACTATATGGTGGGCAATGCCCACCCTACTGAATTCAAGAGTAAGGAAATTGCTTTCATCAAGCCCAATTGTTTCTGCCTTGCCAATATTCAGCAATTCGTTTTTCCCATTGCTTCCAGTAATCTTGCATTGCTGCTGGCGAGAACCAAAATACCTCAGCTTCTCTTTCTGGTATGGCTACAACTAACAGAGCATGATTTAGCTGAATGCCGTAATCTCGATAATACTCGTTAGCTGCTCCTAGATAGGCTGTTAATTGCAGTGGATGTTCGTACAACCGCTCAATAGAGCCTTTAGGTTTGTCCGCAGTCTTCCACTCGCAAACGCAGGGGATACCTTTGTAACTGGCAACACAATCAACTTTACCAGAATAGCCCATGTTGTAGTGAAAAACTGAGCCTTCCACAAGTCTAACCGTATCAATTTCTTCTAAAACAGGTTTTACACTTTCCCAGTAAGGACGACTGGCGTCAGAACACACAGGGCTTTCGCCGAGTAGGTAGCGTTCGATTTGTTTGTGGGTTTGGGTTCCGCGACGACTGGCGGTTGTGGAAATGCGGGTAGCTTCTTCTGTACCAACACGGGATTTCCACTCCTTGAGGCGATCGCGTTCTGCTTGTGGTTTAGTGGCATTCAGGATTGTCGTCACACTAGGGAAATGATTTCCCTTAGTATCCACGTAGTACTGTTTACCATGTTCTCGTAACGATTTGGCATTAATAATGGGTAGCAGTTGAGTATCAAATGGCATCAGCTAGTTTTTTCTGTATCGAAAGGTTGCTTTTTATATTTAAACAAGCGCAAAGGGGCGATCGCCCACAGAAACCACATCAAACCATCAAATAGCACATTCTTACCTATGGCTATGCGCAAATTTTACCTAAGTCAAAAGACATAACTCTTTAACTAGATGTAAAAGTTATAAACCTTTACTAACTTGATATTGTGGTGAATTTTTCGTATAGAGTACCACACTCATCATGAACATTAGTTATCTAAATTACTTTACCAAAAAACTTGCTACGTTGATTTAAACGAATCATCAGACGTACTTCTGTGTAAAAAATCACTTCATTCCTATAATTCTAAAATAACAAATAGAGGGATTTATGAACGCCAAAATTACTGCTACCTTGATGCTCATTGCCGCTATTGGGGGCTTAGTTCGTCCAGTTCACGCACAATCACAAGCAGCACCAAACTCAAACATAGGAAACTATACAGTATCTGGTAATTCTTTAACAGGAATTAATCATAGAACAGCCCAGAACGACTTCACCAGATTTTTTCCCCAAAACATAAGAGCGAATATCTCTAGTAGAAATGTTGGGAGTGATATTGTTCCCTATACAGGGTTCGTGCAAATTGGCGATCAAGTCGAATTGCAGCGCAGTATAGATGAACCACTAGCGGGTCCAAACAGTACGCTTTTCCCAGAAGCAGACCAGTCCTTTAATGCTAATGACGGTGTGCAAGTGCAGATTCGGGGTAAATAAGAGTTGCTGTTACACGTTCTAGGGGACAGGGGATAATATGGTTTCCTGTCCCTTGGTTTAACTGCCAAATCTATCTTGATAGATTAATCTGCAAACACTTTGCAGTAAAATTAGACCTTTAGATAGAGGAGGGGAAAAAGTGACTCGTGTAATTATAGTGCGCCATGGTCAAAGCACCTATAACGCTGAAAAACGTATCCAAGGGCGCAGCGATGCGTCTAAATTAACTGCAAAAGGTCGAGATGATGCAAGCAAAGTAGCGAACGCCCTTAGCAATATCCAATTTAATAGAATCTACAGCAGTCCTCTCCAACGAGCGAAAGAAACTGCAGATATTATCTTTAGCATACAGGGAAATCATTCTGGGCAGCCGATTCACCAAACTTCCGATCTGCTGATGGAAATTGACCTCCGCTTATGGGAAGGAATGCTTTCTGCTGAAGTAAAGGAGAAGTTTCCTGAAGACTACCGTATTTGGGAGGAAAGTCCTGACCAACTGCAGATGCTCCTGAGCGATGCTGAGAAAACACGAGAACATTTTCCAATTCTAGCTTTGTACGAACAGGCGCGGCAGTTTTGGCAAGAAGTTTTGCCTAGGCATCAAGGTGAAACTATACTCATAGTGGGGCATAACGGCATTAATCGTGCTTTGCTTGCGACTGCGCTGTCAATTTCCCCAGAGCGCTACCATTCTTTACAGCAGTCTAACTGTGGCATCAGCGTACTGAATTTTTCAGGGGGATTGGGAGAACTAGTCCAACTAGAGTCAATGAATCAGACGCAACACATGGGAGAAATTTTGCCCTCCTTACGACCGAATCATCAGGGAGTACGATTGTTGCTGGTGCGTCATGGGGAAACAGAATGGAATCGCCAAACCAGATTTCAAGGGCAAATTGACGTTCCTCTTAACGACAATGGTCGGCAACAGTCGCACTCATGCGGTGAATTTCTTCAGGACGTGGAGATTGATTTTGCCGTTAGTAGCCCAATGCTACGTCCAAAAGAAACAGCAGAGATAATATTGCAGCGCCACAAGGGTGTACATTTGGAATTGCAGGATGGTTTAAGGGAAATCGGTCACGGACTCTGGGAAGGAAAATTAGAAAAAGAAATAGAGCAGGAGTTTCCGGGAGAGTTACATCGCTGGCGGACAGTGCCTGTAGAAGTTCAAATGCCTGAAGGAGAAAATTTGCAGCAAGTCTGGGATCGTAGTGTCGCAGCTTGGCAGTCAATTGTCCAAGATGCATTGGCAAAGCAACTCAAAACCGGATTAGTAGTTGCTCATGATGCTACTAATAAAACTTTGCTTTGTCACATTCTAGGTTTATCATTAGAACATTTCTGGAATTTCCGCCAAGGCAATGGCGCAGTCAGCGTCATTGACTACCCCTCAAGTCTAAATGGTTTGCCAGTACTGCAAGCGATGAATATCACCACTCACTTGGGTGGAGGCGTACTGGATAAAACAGCAGCTGGGGCATTGTAATAGTTATGAGTGATGAGTTTTG
>CAZZYE010000869.1:0-3813 GCA_964658145.1 uncultured Stigonema sp. | reverse complement strand
TCCTCCTTGTCTTCCTTGTTCGGATCTCAAATAGGATTGCTATATGAGGCGTTGCTGAATTGGTATGGGTGCAAACTATTCGCGAAACGGGAGCAACGCCAGATTTATTTCCACAACACACAACTAACGAGGTCTAAAAAGATGTTTAAGAAGTCCCTAGCTTTTGGTCTATTGGCAGCAGGTTTGATGATTGCACCGACGGCGGCATTTGCTGGTAGCCAATCTCAAGGTAATCAGCAATCAATTGAGCAAAATGGTGCGGCTTCGGATGGTAGTACCAATGCCCAAAGTGGTCAGAATATCAGCAACCAAGTCCAAAGTCAAATTCGTAAAGTCCACAATAATGCTGGTATCTACGGATACCACGGATACTGCCCCTCCGGCTATAGTTCCCAGGATCAAAACTCAAGTCAGGGTATCACCCAAAATGGTGCGGCTTCATACGGTTCTACTAATGCCCAAAATGGCAGCAACCACAGTAACCAAGTCCAAGTTACCCGCGCTCAACACCACTGTTAATTAATTGATCCATGAGGCGTTGCTGAATTGGTATAAGTATAAACTATTCGCGCTTTCTTCGCAACGCCATCTCTGTTCCTACAACACACACACAACCATCATAGGTCTAGAATAATGGTGAAGAAAACTTCCACCTTTGGTCTATTAGCTGCGGCTCTGATTATGGTGCCAACTACTGCTTTTGCTGACTCAAGCACTCAGCAGGAGCTTAATCAAAGTGCTACTGCCGCCGGTTATGGTAGTCGAGTTAATCAACGAGCCAACGAGACAAGCATCCAGCGTCAACATAGAGTTGGTAATTCCTACGGTTGCGGCTGGGAACCCCAGTCACAAGGCTCCTCTCAGCTTGCAAACCAAAATGGTACTGCTTTCGATGGTGGTCATGTTGACCAACGTGCCGACCTAATAAGCAGACAAACTCAAATTGCCGTGGGTCGTCGCTGCCACTGAATTCCTGGGTAAAAGTCTTTGGTCAAGTCTGTAGACCAAAATGGTGCTGCTGCTCCTCGTTGGTTTCTACGTTGAACCAACCTTTGATGAGTTGAGATCCCAAGATGCATGAATATTCCAGATAATCGAGCTATTGGGCGTTGCTGAATCTTTGGAATCAGCTAAACCATTTCTTAACAGAGCAGCGCCAGATTGCTCACCAGATTACAGAAAATTGAATGTGTCTGTTAGCAGTGCCGTGGTATGCCAAAGGTGAGGAGTTGACAGAGATTTTACCGATTTCCGCGCGTTGGCAAAGTCAACAAAATCGGTCGTTTTCTACAAAGAAAGAGGAATTAAGCCATGCCTGCCAGACAATCAATTTTATTACTAGTGTTCTGTTTGCTAATTGCAATACCTGCTGGAATTGCTAGGGCAGATAACGATATTGATATTCAAAGTCCCAACTCCAGGGTAAGAGTTGATGACGATGGTAATGTCAAAATTAACTCTAACACTCAAACCGGAAGCATTTCTCCCTTGATTGTACCCACTTCAAGGCTGCCGTTAAATCGTCGTCTCTTGCAATTCCGGAGTTCAAGATACCCTCAATACTCTCAGTACTCTCAATGTAATGGGAGAACTTATACCCACCAAAGCAATCACAGCTATGGTACTGCACTTAATCACACTTACACTTCCACAACTACAACATCTTGTCAATAGTTCACGAGAAGATCCCCATGAAATTTAAATTACTTTCCCTCACCTTGTTCTCGCTTTCAGCTGTATCTCCCTTAATGATCCCTTCCCTCACTCACCCTGCAATGGCAGGATGCGTCGCGGTTGATGTCGGCACGCAAGTGGCGGTTGACGGTAACAGGAAAGGAAATCAAACGAATCATACAACTCAGAATTTTGGACCGAATTGCACTAACAGCAGGGGTGGCACTGTTACCACCGTAGGACAACAAAATTGTGTTTCTGGTAGCTGTGAACAACGCCGAACCAGCTCTCAATATGTTGATGGAGATGGTAACCTCATTGGTGTGAAAACTCCAAACATTGGTATTCAAGTGCATACTCCAGTACATGTGTACAACCCAGCTGAAGATCCAAATTGGATTTATGGGAAGAAGAGGTAAAAATAAAAGATAAAATAGTAGAATGGCGTCCAAGTAAAAATTTTCAGCCAAAGGAACTTCCCCAAAAGGGGAATTTCTCCTTGGTTACACTTGAGAAGTCGTCTTTTCAGGTCATATATAGAGTCAATTCAGATTTTTCTGAAAGTTACCTTGAACGCAATTTTTCTACACAGAATTCAGCAGGTGGTTGATTCCTATACCTGCTGCTACCTAAATACAGCCATGAGAAATTTACTGTTTTTTGCATGCGGCGTAGCAATGCTTGTCACACTCACTACAGCATTTGCTCATCAGAATTTTATCCACAGCAGCCAAAGTTCTTCTGTTAACTCAAACAGCAATAGCGATATGAGCACCTTTTCTTCTACTAGCCAGACATCCAGCAGTGATTCATCCGATTCATCTGGAACCCAACAAAGCTTTACAACGAGCCAAAATACCAGTGATTCATCTGGAACCCAACACAACTCATTTAATCTGAATGCAGCTAATCTCAGTCAACCCCATATCTTAAGCATTAAAACCTCAGGAAATCAGTTGACTGGTCAGATTACTGTCAATGGTAAATTAATTAAACGGCTCAACAAAAATAGTGAAAATATAAATATTTCACCATTTTTATCAGTCGGAGAGCAAACGGTGAAAATTTCAGCTCGTTATGCTCCTGCATCATCTTCGGTGAATGTAGGACTTTCCGGTCCTGGCACTAATGTCCTTCAGCAAAACAGCGGTAATGGTATCTTAAACTACACCATGGATGTGACTGTACGCTAACATTATTTTGAGCAATTATCTTGCTGATTGCCCAAGGGCAACTAGCAATTAAACAACTCATGTATGTGAGGACTTAACCTTCAGTAACTAAATAGATCTAGTTGCTTGTAGCTGAGTTTCTAAATTTGCACGCACCCTCAATTCTGCTACTGACCAAATCCAAGACTTATTGGCTGCGCCGACAAAAGCATCTTTGTTATGGGTGACAATTGCATCCAATTCCTGATAACTGACACAAACTAGCTCTACAGCAGATTCAAAATCCTTCAACTGTGACGAGCGTGCTTGCTGTATGATAGTTTGTTCCACAGTGCAAATCTGAATTTTCTCTTCTAACCAATCGATTACTATCTCAGCAATCTTTGTATTCCGTAAACGGCTGGCATAAGCGTAGATTTTTTGCCAACCAATATCTGTGACATGCATCTGAATCGACGGATGTACCCTATCTAATAATTCGCTAACATCTCCTACAAACTCGTTTCGATTCATCAAAGCCTCTAATATTAGGTCAGCATCAACTAAGATCCTGATCACTTTTAACCCCCCGATTTAACGTTTAATGTATGGTAAGAAATACAAATGAGTATCTTACTTCAGTAGGAATACAGCTATTTACAAGCTATAGGGTCAGTATTTCAGATTTATGCAGTATGTTTGACTAAATTTAAATAGAGGGGAAAAATAAACTTGTGACATCTCCCTATTTTGTAAAGGTTAGTAGCTAAGTCACTAAGATACTACGTTTGACGACAAATAATTTTTGTAGTTCCATTTTAATGATCTTCGATTTAAAGAAGCGTAAACAGTAAAGAATAAGGTGACTCGTCAGGAATATAGTCCAATACGGTTCAGTTAAGGCGAGGATCAGAACTAGCCCACGCCAGTCGCCTACGGAGGGTTTCCCTCCTCATGCGCGCTGGCTCCCCTTAAAAAGGGGGGAAAA
>CAZZYE010000868.1:0-3817 GCA_964658145.1 uncultured Stigonema sp. | reverse complement strand
CAACTGTACGGGCGAACGGCCGTTCGCCCCTACGAACAACTAACAACCAACTATTTACTAATTTCCTCCTCATCGCTTGACAGATTTTCTCCAAATGTGTCTTGTTGTGGCTCGTCAGCAACAATGATTAACTCAGTCTCTGTTTTAGACTGACTACCCCATTGATCCAAAACATCTTTAATCAATACTTCTTGCAACCAAATCTTAGCCACAACAGTTAGGGGTAGCGCCAATAACAATCCCAGAAAACCAAAGAATGTGAAGAAAAATAGCTGGGAGATTAAGGTTATAGCTGGTAGCAGTGACACTTGATGCGCCATAACGAACGGCGTAATGACATTGCCTTCAGTCTGCTGAATGACAAAGTAAAGAGCCAACACGGCGAGGGCTTTCCAGGGACTATCTAGAAGGGCGATCGCCATTGCTGGGATCACACTAATCGTCGGACCTAGATTGGGAATCAAGTTCATAAATCCTGCCAAAACCCCTAAAGCTAACGCTGAGGGAATACGCAAAACTGATAAGCCAATGACACTCATCAGTCCTACGGCACTCATGGCAATCAAAGCGCCTGTTATCCACCCCTCCAATGACACCTCGCATTGATCCAAAATTCCATCCACCCGCCGCCGATAAAACGAGGGAAACAGGCGGATAAATACCTTGCGGTAAGCCTGGGGGTTAACTAATAACATCCCCGTCCAAACTAGCACCAGCAGAATCTTGAGGAAAACTTCCAAAGAGCCAGATACAAAGGCAAAAGAGCTTCCTACGGCACGATTTATTAAGGGTTGTGCTTGTTCACCCAAGCTATTGATATCAGGTATATACTGACTCAGTTGGGGGGGGACGCGAGCTTCTAGCTGATCCAGCCAACTATTTAAGCGTTGTAACCCTTGAGGAACTTTTCTTGTTAGTTCTTGAAACTGAGCAGCAAAAGGCGGCACAATCAGCCAAAAAAAACCCATCATGACAATGATAAACAAGCTTACTGACAGGAGGACGGCTAATCCACGCTTCAAACCTGAGCGTTGGAATCTTCTCGCCAGCCGATTTAAGGTAGTGGCTAAGACAACTGCGGCAAACATCAGCAAAAGGACTTCCCGAATCTGCCACAGAATGTATATGGAAAGAAGTATAGCTATTAAGCCGATCCATTGACCTAGGTTCACACTTACCGTTCTCCTGTTGCTCTCATTGCAGCTAGGTTAGCTGATTTTGGCAACTTCTGCTCTTATACTTTATGTATCTGTTGCTGTCGTTGGAATCGCCATAGTAAAGCGATCGCCATGAGTACTGGTGGCAACAAAATCATAATCAGAGCGTTCGTCGCCGTCGCCTGAATGGATAGGCTAGGAGCTGCGTACTTAATTAAGAACGAGATTCCAGCCGAGAGAATAAATACTTTTAGAACAAATCCAAGTTTATTTTCCATTTGTTTGCACGGCAACGGATGTTGTAGCAGATGTAACGGATAATTAATCTTTCATAGTGACAGATAAACTATCCGTTATATCCGTTGCAACATCCGTTGCCTTAACTCTTCTGCCAAATTTTAATTGTTTTATCCAAACTCCCACTCACTAAAATCTCCCCTGAAGCAGTAAAAGCTAATGCTGTTACTGTATTGGTATGACCGATAAAGGTACCAAGCAGTTCGCCTGTTTTTAAATGCCACAATTTAATAGTTTTATCTACACTACCACTGGCGAGAATCTGCCCATCTGGGCTGAGGGCGATCGCATATACTCCATCCGTATGTCCCTTGAGGGTATGCATCAATTCTCCAGTCTCTAAGTCCCAAATTTTAATCGTTTTATCCCGACTACCACTGACAAGAATCCCATCTGCACTGACAGCCAAGGAACGAACAATGTGAGCATGACCTGTAAACGAGTGTAGCAACTGCGGCTCGAAAGTTGTCAATCCCAGATCGGAGACACGCCACACTTTGACTTTACGGTAACTGCCTGTGACGAGAGTTTGTCCATCTGGACTAAAAGCCAAGGCATGAGCTGCGGTATCATCTAAGGATAGGGCGATCGCTACTTGACGCTGCATCAAATCCCAAAACATAATTTTTCTGTCATCACCGCCAGTTGCTAACATCCGCCCATCTGGAGTGAAGGCAACGCACCGTACCATTCCATTATGCTTGTGCAATATATCTATCAAGTCTAGTGCGCCTACGTGCCAAATCTTAATTGTGGAGTCTGCACCTCCACTCACCAAAGTCTGCCCATCTGGACTAAAAGTAAGAGAATTGACTTCATCCACCAGCCCAGATAAACTCCAAGGATACTCTGATAACGTACCTATTAACTCACCCTTAGTCAAATCCCATAGCTTCGTCTCTCCACGACTACCACTAGCCACAAGCGGCGAGGTGAAGCCGTTGTTAACCCCTGCACTGAAGGCAAGGCAATTAATTCCTCTAGTGTGACCTTCCAAGGTCTGCCAGCATTCCCAGTCTCCTACTATACTCTTTAGTGGATGGTCTGGTGACAGAGTGTGAGTTGTCTCTGTCATGAGAATCCGAGCAAATACTAATGATGTATCTTTTTTAGCAATTAGTGATTCTAAATACCAACTTAATCCTCCTGCGTATAACAAGTTACTCGGGGTGATGTACAGTTTTGGCTCACTCAATTCAATTTGATTTGTTGGTAAAAAACCTGTAATGACTGCTTGTTTTTCGTATCCTCTTGTACCAGAGAATGGATAAAACAAACACAGAAAAATTAATACCTGATGATTTTTTAAATCTTCCTGAGTAACTGACCACTTGATTTTGTCTTTCTTGATACTGTTAAAACTTTCTCCATCAACAGCGTAAACTTGAATACTAACTTTATGGTTATTTGTCAGTAAGTAAGAAAATTTGCTTTCACCGCGTAAGTTTCCCTCATCATCTAAAACGATGTTTTTCAAGGTGTCTTGTGACACTTTTTTTACATGTTTACCCCAGCGTTCACTCATCACACGCTCAACTATTTTCTCTCGAAAAATATAGTCTTCTGCTTGCTGTTGAAAGTATTTGGGAAAGGGTATTGCCCAATCAGGAGGTTCCGGATATTCAGGCGGTGTTGGTGGCGGATTTTTAGCGACAATTTCTGCTTGTTGACGAGCAACTTCCAACAGTTTTGTGAGTGTTTCGCCCCAAAATGCCATAATTTCAGCGTGGCAACCTTTAACTTGACTTTCCAGTAAAGAGAGGTCATAGGTCTTAGGTTTTTTCAGTCGTTGAAGAAAATCAGCTTGTTGAGCTTTTAATAAGCTAATCCAATCCATGCGCATTCCTACGGCACAGTCTTGTATACCTAGGTTAGGGTATACCAATGCAATTGTTCAAGTTGATCAACTTGAGTTGATCGGTAATCCCAGCAGTTAAGGTAACACAATCAAACACAACTATTGGTATGCACAGACACGCTTGCGGCATATTGCCAATGAGGCGACAGATATAGGGGCATACAAGGTTGGTAATGGCTAACGGCTAATGGAAGATTGGCAATTAGCCATTAGCTATTAGCAATGCCTATCAACGTGTACTTTTCGGCAATACTGATGGTAGATTTATGCACTCGCTCAGTCTTTAGTAGGCAAAAAGGTTAATACAAAACTTCCTTTCACTAACTTGTGGTTATTTATATCTTAGGAATTAAGGCAACAGTGATTCTTGTCCAATTTTGGTAATCGGGCTGTCGCTTAACCGGGAACATTCCAGGCAATCATCACCAAAAGCTTCCAATACTGGAACATTCTTAAGAAGGCAGAAGTACGAAGGCATTCGTCAGAAGGAATCCCCATAAATGAA
>CAZZYE010000867.1:0-3818 GCA_964658145.1 uncultured Stigonema sp. | reverse complement strand
TTTTCTTCTACCCCCCTTGACAAACTTGCAATTCTCTTAACCTGTCACGGATGCATTGGCACTTCCCATGTCTTCAATATAGAAACGCTTTGGGAGAAAGCTACCTGTACGGGAACATCCACTGCTGTCGGTGGTTAGGGTGAGATTTTGATGCTGTTTCTAAAGTCTTGGGCGCGTTGAGGATGAGGAATTTCCTTTGCTAGTGCTTCTACCAGTTGCTGAGGTGTAACCTCTGGTGATTGGGCTAGGATATCTTCAAGAAGAACGCTGGCGAACGGTCCAACAAAACGGGTCAGTTCTTGCCGACAATGCTCTATAAACTCTGGTTTGAGAGGAACAGGGTGATTGCTAATCGTCTTTTGAAAGTTGGTTGATTCCTGCGGTATCTCTGTTTCAGGCTGAGATTCCAAGAGGATTTCCATGCGGTTTCTAAACTCTTCTGCCCGTTGCGGTTGAGGAATTTGCGCTGCCAGTGCTTCAACCAGCTGCCTTGGTGTGATCTGCGGAGATTGAGCTAATAAATCTTTAAGAAAAGAAATAGCAAACGGTCCAATATAAGAGATCAATTCTTTCCTACAATGGTTGATGAACTCTGGGTTGAGAGTAACAGGTGTTGCTGCTTTCGACTCAGGTTCTGGATCAACCACTACTGGCTCAGTAGGCAGACTAATAATCGACTCATCCAAGGGAATTGATCGCTCTTGTGTCTGGGCTTCCAAGTGATATTCAGTTGCTGTTTCAGTCCTTCTGAGGTTGTTTACTTGTTGCTCTAACAGTTTAAAGTCATCTGACTCTATGAGTTCAGCTACTTCACGCTCTTTATTAGCCTGGTCAATCTGAATTTGCACTTTTTTAAGTGGCAAGCTTACACCCGTTTCGCTAGGTAAAGTTGGTGGCTGGAGTTCAAAGAGAATTTCTTCAGCTGACTGGTAGCGCTGTTTAGGTTTCTCCGCCAGCATTTTGTCCAGTATCTGAGCTAGAGAGTCACTGATATGGACGTAGGATTGCCACTGCCACTCTAGAGACTGATCCATCAATAAGTCTGGCACTTTACCAGTTAAGAGGACAATAGCGCAAACACCTAGTGCATATAAATCGCTAGATGGGTAGGACTGCCCCATACGGATCTGTTCCGGTGAAGCATAGCCTATTTTTCCCAAAACCGTACCTGAACCAGACTGCGGAGAACCTTTAGAATCAATAGACCAGATCTGAGTTACTTTCTCCTTAACCAACCCAAAGTCGATCAGCACAGGTTTGGATTGATTATGAGGAAGCATGACATTATCCAACGAAATATCCCGATGAAGGATTTTAATCCCATGCAGATAGTCCAAAACTGGTAATAGATCCTTGATCCACTGGGTAACTTCGGTTTCGGAAAATGACTGATTTTGCTCAGAAAGGCGCTCTTGCAACAGTTGAGAGTAGTTTTTCCCATCAATATATTCCTGCACTATGAACAGCCGCTCTTGATCGGTAAACCATGCCAGAAATTTAGGAATTTGGGGATGATTAATCTGGTATAGTACTCTAGCTTCTCGCTCAAATAGCTCGCGAGATTTCTCGATGAGATCTTCTGCTCTGTGGGAAGGTACAAACTCCTTAAGGACACAAGCGTCACCGAAACGCTCAGTGTCATCTGCCAAGTAAGTTCGCCCGAAGCCTCCCTGTCCAAGAACCTTCTGAATCAGATAGCGATGGTTAATCAAAGTTCCAGGGTTAATCTCTGCTGGCATTGCTGGTTACCCTTTAGTGATAGGACACAGAGAGAATTTTGTCCGCGAGCATCTTACCTTTACAAGAATACATTCAACTACAACTGACACTCTCCACATTCCTTATGTTAGAAAAAATTTCTGATTCATTCAAGCAATCATTCTCTCCGGTTAGGTTCCCGCTTCTACTACTCAGGACTGACCGTGCGGCTGTTACAAATATTCATAGCTTTTTCTACTCCCTGCTTGAGACATAGTTCTACACAATCTACTACAGACTGGAGTACAACAGACATTAGCTGAGTCTCGGCGGTGGAAAAGCGCCCTAATACATAAGAAACAGTACCTGAATCATCGCTACTGGCTGGACCTTGTGGTCTACCAATGCCAATTCGTAGACGAGGAAAGTTTTGAGTGCCAAGGTGTGCGATCGCACTTTTCATACCGTTGTGTCCCCCAGCCGAACCAGATAAGCGCAGGCGAGTTTTTCCTAAGGGTAAATCCATATCGTCATAAATCGCCAGTACTGACTCAGGCGGTAACTTATACCAATTTATTACCGCTTGTATTGCCTGTCCAGAGTGATTCATATAAGTAAGTGGCTTCAGCAAGCGCATTTTTGATCCACCATGTCCTATTCCTTCCCCGTACTCTCCTTGAAACTTACGATTTTCCGCAAGGGGAATCTTACTTGAACTGGATAAAGCATCAATAGCCGCAAAACCGATATTGTGGCGTGTTTGGTCGTATTTAGGTTCTGGGTTCCCCAACCCGACAATTAGCTGGGGAATTACCAACGCTTTCTGAGCAACAGCTTCTGTCATCTTGCCTTCAGTCTAGCTTTTTTGGGAAGACTCAGCGGTTTCATTTTCCGATTTCACAGTGTCCATTTGCTTCGGTTCCAGTTTAGCGGTAGTTTTTACAGCTTCTTCCAACTGAGATGCTTCTTTTTGAAACTCGTTTTGAAAATCCTTAGAAGCTTCCTGAAAACTACGAATCGTTTTTCCCAGACTGCGACCAATCTCAGGCAGCTTTTTGGGTCCAAATATTAACAATGCCACCATCATAATTACAGCCATTTCTGGCAAACCGATACCAAATATATTCATTTTTTTCTCCTTTCAACTTAAAACCTGCCCTACAAACCCGTATTTGTCGTAGGGGCGGGGTTCCCCCGCCCGTTACCCCGCCCTTATAGGCTAACAACTGACAAAAAAACCCGGCTCCTCCGGGTGTAGAATAAATTGCGATAGACGGAATCTATACGGTTCCGCCGATCAGCCCTTGATGAGACTAACCCGAATTACCTGATCGCTGCTTTTCGGTAGCTCTGTATGAGTTAACCGCCTAAACTGCGCCAATCTACAGGTACACCCTCGACCATCAGTGTTTTATTGTAGAGTTGCAGAATAATCAACAAAAACACAAAAAATAGCAGTATAAAAATAGCCATTAGAGGGGTAGTACCCCAACCAGGAGCTACTTTACCATACTCAGAGTTTAAAGGTTTGAGAATATCTCCCAACAGCGTTCTTTGTGCCATACTTTACCTAAGATAAGATTACTTGCCTTCATCGTTTTTTAATCTTTGGCACAATTCTACCAAATATCCGCCAGAGTACTGCAACTATTTCCCGCAAGAGTCTTCCACTGTAGGAAGTTGGCGTTAGGGGAAAATGGATGGCAAATTCCGTTACAATAGCATAAATACCTAAATTTAGGTAGCAATCATATTTTGTAAGTAATTTATGGAATCCGCAACAGTTCTTATCATTTCTGCCGCTGCTATGATCGTTGCCATTACCGCAATGTCCATTTACACTTCTTTTGGTCCTCCTAGTAAGGAATTGGGAGATCCGTATGAAGATCATGAGGATTAGAAAAATATAGTAGGGGAAATGCTAATTGCTAATTGCTAATTGTTGATTGCCAATCTTCCATTAGCTATTAGCTATTAGCTTGTCCGATACCTGGTGTGCTGCGCCATTTAGTATTTGTTTGGGATACAGGAGAGGTCATAGTCCGCTAGAATCGGGTAACTTACATAAACAGGACTTACGCAACTGGCACAAGCAATGGCGCGGCGTAGCCGCGTCGAGC
>CAZZYE010000866.1:0-3818 GCA_964658145.1 uncultured Stigonema sp. | reverse complement strand
CATGAATGATTTAGGATTCCTATATATAGATCATCACAGGAGATCGGAAAGCGGGTAACTAGAGCGCGAAAAATCAAGGCTTTCAGGTTCAGTTAATCGCACTCGTACTCTGTTTCTGACCGGAGTGCGAGATGTGAGTTAACTCATTTTGAATTTCCGCTGCAGACAATAAGCAGTGTTTAGGAACAGAAGAATAGGAGAGCCATATTCTCCTATTCTTCTCTGCCTTAGAAGCACCCCACGGGCAGCACGGCACCCGTTATGAATGGAACAAACACCACCACTCCCCCTCTTCCCCCCACTCCCCATTCCCTACTCCCCACTCCCCATGTTTCTTGAGAGACAGCATAAAATGAGCGAAACTGCGGAAAAACTTAAGCTTGAATTCTCTCGGCTCTCTACACAAGAACGTGCCGAGCTTGCTAGCTTTTTAATTAATTCCTTAGGTGGAGATATAATAGATGATGATGTAGAGCTAGCCTGGGATACGGAGTTAAGCAAATGCTTAGAAGATATCCATCGTGGGACAGGCGTTGGCGAACCATCCGATCAAGTTTTTTCTGATCTGCGAAAGAAGTATTCGTGAAGTTTATTGTAATCCACACCGCAGCCAGAAAGGAACTTGATAGTGCGATCGCTTACTACGAAACTTAAAATCTAGGTTTGGGACTTGATTTACTGACTAAAGTAGAGGAAGCCCTTATAAAAATTCGCCAAAATCCCAATGCGGGAACACCACATATTGAGGGGGTACGTCGTTACGTTATTCAAAGTTTTCCGTACCTCATTTTTTACTTAGAGCTTGAGGAGCTTATTTGGATTATTGCGATCGCGCATGGAAAGCGTAAACCTGATTATTGGAAAAGACGACAGATTGAGTGAGAACTCCCACTTCGCCCATTTTTATAGGAGGCGCGAAAAAAGCTGACTGTCAACATGTAGCTATCTGCTTAATATATCTTAATATTTACATAAACTGTAGTACTATAAAATGGTATGGCGTTGTAAATTAAAAAGCAATTTTAAGAAGACTGAGAAAAGTAGGTAAAAAGCCTATTGAATCAGCAATCGCGGGCGATTAGCACAGTGGTAGCGCACGTCCTTCACACGGACGGGGTCACTGGTTCAAATCCAGTATCGCCCATAAGCTGGAAACTTATATATAGATATCTTTTCAGCAGTCTTATTTAGTCATCTCAAGTTGTCTCTTTGAAAGCAGTATGGCAGAGTATGTCAGAAGTAGTCAAGATAACTATTAAGATATGTTAAGTAATGATTTACTTAGTACTGATATTTACATGACCAAAAGTTAGCTTGTATCAAGACTACAGTCCCCTTGTACAAGGTTGAACAAGCAAAAAGCTATAGCTCAAGTAAGTTATGAGTCGGAAGTGGTGTTTAGCAAAGCCTTCAAACGATGGGCAGGCATTGCACCTGGTATTTACCGCCGCTCGTCTAGCATACAGAACCAGACCCTTGAGGATAGTGCTGCTTTACCATAGATAATTAGAAGGATGCAATATTAATTTTTCACGCTTGCTTGAATAACTATGACGCAAACAATCCAAGCAAAAGATGTAAACTTACGCTACTTAATCGATAACTTTGGTCTCCAATTAGTTTTAGATGATCAAATTTTCCGAGAGTGGCAAGATGATGTGCCGGAAATTAAAGATTTGGATAAACAGCTTTTAGACAAGGTAAAAGCAGGTTATTTTAATCTTCTTAACTACCCGCCCTTGCTAGAAGATGTTGTCAGAATGGCAATCGTTGACCCTATACTTTTTATCGGAGATTTTTATCTAGCTCCGTTTTACGTAAAATCAGAAGAATCTATAGATATTGCTGTGCCTGTTGATGATGTAATTATCAAAGGCAGAATTGATACATTAGTTTTTAAAAACAAATTGTGGGTAATGATTATTGACTCTAAAAAAGCTTCTTTTTCAATTGAAGAAGGACTAGCACAAATTCTTGTCTATATGTTAGGTAGTCCTCACCCAGATAAACCCTGTTTTGGTATGATTGCCACTGGTAGCGAGTTTATTTTCGTCAAATTAGTTAAAGAAAAACCACCCCGTTATGCTTTATCTAAAGGTTTCCTGATGCGTAACCCCGGAAATGAATTGTATGATGTGCTTCGCATCCTTAAGCGTCTTACTCAATTAGTAAGTGCTTGAAGTTTTGAGAATAAAGGGCTGTACTCACGCACTCATCAGCACTCGGAGAAGTCGTAAACGTGAAAGAGGAAGTCGTTCTCAATGGCGATCGCTCATGCATCAACATTTACCAACTCAATCAAGTGCTTGAGGATTTTCAAAACGTCATACAAGTTGTTTTTTTGATTGTTGATTCCGAATAAATCAGAAGTCCCATACTGAGGGGTTTCGCCGAGTAGTAATTTGACAAACAAGAAACTCCCACCGTTGGTAATCATACCAAAGCAGCAATTGTTTGGGTTGGGATGATTGAGCATGTAGGCGAGAATTTGAGCTAGTCCTGCCTCAACAGATAATTTAGCCTGTTTCGATTCAATCACCATTACCCAGAGCTTATCCTTCAGCACTAGAGTATCCAAGTTGCCTTTGACAATGACTGACTTGTCCTCATCTTGGGCTGAAATTTCAACGTTTTTCTCTGCACGTAGATCGAAGGGGGATAAATAAAATTGCCCGGTAAAGAGCAGTGGAGAAACAACTGCTAGGTTTATCGGTTTTTCCAGCAATGGCGGCTTTTTGAGTAAGTTCAAGTAACCTGCTTTGATCTGATCTAGCAGTTGTCTTTGCCACTCGCTTAGTTCAGGCAAATCTGTCTGCCACTCATAAAAAAATTGTGGATCTTCAACTCTTTGGAGTTGGAAGAGCATTTCCAGTTCTACAAGGGAAATCTCTTTTGCCTGAATCGTTTGCACCATAGTCAAAAAATAGAGCAAGTGGTATGAAGAGGGGCAAATGGTTGCCTACCAATTATTTCTG
The DNA here is from genome assembly GCA_964658145.1 of uncultured Stigonema sp. Classification (GTDB taxonomy): domain Bacteria; phylum Cyanobacteriota; class Cyanobacteriia; order Cyanobacteriales; family Nostocaceae; genus Stigonema. The sequence goes on along the minus strand of CAZZYE010000866.1, from coordinate 843 downwards.
CTCTATACTATACTATCAATAATAATGATTTAAACCCAGGTTTTTAGAGAAAATGGCTCTATTTGCTGGATACATTAGAATTCAGTCGGGGAACGGGTGTCGTAAACAAGTTGGAGGCATTCCTTAAAGTCGTCGCCAAGCCAGGTTCGGTGCAAACTGTAGCAAATCTTTGGCTTTAGAACCGCGCAGTATGGGTTCTCCTGCTTGCATCAAGGCTTCTGCTAAGTTGGTGGAGGAGCTTTTTTTGGCTTTAAGGTATTCGAGATAGTCCAAAATGAGCTCCTACATGGGTTCTGGGGTAGCTTCAATTGCGGCAAGGAGTTGTTCTTTGATGGTAGTCATGAGATTTGCTTTCTTGCTGGTGCGTAATTTTTAAAATGTCTACTAATAATAATGAAGAAACTTTAGAGACTATCCAGCTTCAACTAAAGGAAATAGAAGCAGCACTTACTTTGCCCAGTTTGGGATATTGCTTATGATAAAGCATTCCAAGCTGCTTCCAAATCAATTGATTGTCTTAAACTCGAAGCGGGAGTAAGTGTAGCTGATGCTGTAGCCTTTGATATGGCAGCGGCTGCTGTGGAAATTGTGACTCAAAGCGCTGACACTTTCTTTATCGACTTGATGGAGTGGTATCGCTTAGGACATTGACCCTGTGGTTGGGAGGGCGAATATCCAGAAGGTAAATTAGTTGTCTACTAGCTATTAACCCAGGGCTATTTCATTCTGCACTTGAGCCTTGAACTGAAGTTCAACGCTCAAAGCTTAAGTCCGTTGAAACGGACTTAATTCCAGAAATTTCTAGTCGGCTTGAGCCGAATGCGCGCTATTAGCATAGGAATT
>CAZZYE010000865.1:0-3820 GCA_964658145.1 uncultured Stigonema sp. | reverse complement strand
TTTGAGCGAAGCGAGCGGTCACTCTTGCCATTGTTATAAGAAAGGCTGATGGAACTTTAAGGTCAGCATATCCTGTATCACCTAGCCAAATTTTGAAATAATGAAATACCCAACCAAGTTTGATATTAAGTTAGAAGAGCCTTGGTCAGCCTATTCTGGTCCTCCTGAAGACCCCTTGGGAGAGCTGACTCACATAGAAATGGGATTGTGGCGTTTTTGCTATGAGTGTAACCATCGAGTGTTGATTCAAATAGGGTCAGAAAGGAAATTTGTTTTTTTGGATTATGATTTTAGTCTACTTTTGCCAGAGTTACCAGGAATAATTTCCGAACTCACAATTTGTAAAAATATTGAACTAGACTTTCCAGAAAGTTATTTCTACATTAAGTTTCAAGTAGTAGATAACAAAATCAACTGCTCTTTAAACGACTTTGGCTCTTAAGTTAAGGTGCAGGAATTTGAACTTGAGCGTTCTCAAGTATTAGAGGTCTTGGAGCAGTTTTTCAATAAAATCATCCAGATGGCTTTAGAAGGAGGTTATATCAGACTAGAAGAAGTACAAGAATTCCTCGCTAAGCACTCACTTAGAGAAGATTGATATCATCGCTCAAGGTTCTGCTCTCTCGCATATCTGAGAGTCCTCGTTTAGGCGATTTATCCAATTCCTTGGATAAATCTCTTTGCTCCGGCTGCGATCGCGTTTGTGGCAATTTTGCAGTCTCATGCGCTTAGCATTCGTGAAAACACTCGAAGCACCTTTGTCAGAGAGTGGTTTAAAAAGCAATCTTAAGAAAGCTATCAGCCAAATTAAAGCTCAAGCCCTGAAAACTCATGAAACAGGAGGCTACATCCGCATTGATGCCAGTACCGCACCATCTACAACACTAACCCCTTCCGAGATTGGTCGTTTTGTCAAAGGCCAACTGGTAGAGCCAAAACAAAAAGGAATCGACTATGTGGAATTTGTGGAAGTTCTCGACAAAGATGCAGCAGGTCAAAACCAGAAGCTACTTTTTAGAGTTCAAAGTGGGAATACAATAATTTCTTCATTTCTGAGATTGACAATGCAAAGCAAACCATTGGACAAAACAGCAGCTCCAATTGAACCATTGAATGACACTTGGGGTACGCGAGGATCTGGCGATAACTACTGGGCGATAACTTCCCCTTTCGATTTCACGAACATCTCTACTCAACAAGTCAATGCTTGGTTTGCCAAAACTGTGGTTGAAACGCTCTTATCATTTTCCGATCTAGCACGCTTATGGGAAGCTAGCTTCGGCTCACTCTATAGAGACGATGTTGAGCCGGCGCGGTTGGAGTGGAAGCCAGGAGACTCCTATGAGGAGTACATCGAAAATGTCTTTCAGGCTATCCGGGAGTATCCAGCCCCAATCTATAACCTTGAAATGAAAGTCGATTTGTTTGTTTACGTCCGGATCAAAGAGTCCCCAGACAAACCTATTAAAGCCTGGGTCAGGTATATCGGCGAGTTTAACTTCTTTGGAGGACCAGAAGGCTCAGAGTACGGTCTATACTTCAATATTGCTGGCACTCTATTTTGTCCATCTTCACTGTTTTATGGAGACAACAGAGAGCTTTACTCTCTAAATCACCCTCTGTTGTCTCATGCACTGCGTCTTTGGGAGAAAAAACTTGGCTCCATAAATGAGATTCAGGGACTAGGGGTCTACGAATATGGATTCTTGCCAGAAATTTAAGTTGATTTTAGCATTTACAATTAATAGTAATATTTTTTACTTTAATTGGCTTTGGTACAGTTGAGTAATCAGTAACTTTTACTACTCAAAACTCTGATTTACAGTTATTTCCGCAGGAGATTGGCAATGTTTAGAGCTACAGAAGAAGATGGTATCGATTTTACTTTCCTCTCCATTCAATTCGTCGATGTTTAGTACAGATATAGGTTCAAGCTAGAAATTTAATATGATTTGGGCAAAGTCTAGAACCTAGTTACTTTGTTGTTCTAATTTAAGCAAATACTTATTCTAATAGGCTATTAGCAATGTTTCGAGTGACTGGAGAAGATGGTGTAATACGTCTGGCATCTGTCAAGACGACTGTAGAACCACTACAAGAAAAAGCTATTAGAAGCGCTCTTAAATATGTCATCAACCAAATCAAAGCACAAGCCCAGAAGACTGGTGAAACACGGGCATATGTCCGCATTGATGCCCGTCACTCGCCACCAACAAAATTGAACGGCGAAGAAATTGGTCGGTTTGTCTTAGATGAAGTTTTGGCTTTAATTGAAAGCAACGTAATAGGAAAAGACAAGCGTGGAGTATGTAGAAGTTATCTACAATGATTCTACTGGACAAGAGCAGAGGATAACTTTTCAAGTTCAAAACGGGAATGTTGTTATCTTACCCTGGAAAGATTGACAATGCTGCGCTGTTACTGTACAATTATCGTGGTTTCATATTAATGATTTCCGCTGGCGGAATTGAAAGCGAACCAAAATTTTTATTCTGTAGTGGGGGTAATGGCAGGTTTGTGAGCTTTGCTCGCTTCCTCCGAAATAATCACATTAAGCTTAGGTTCACCCGCGATCGCTCTGTTTCTTTTTATATACTACATTTTGAAGTGCGGAATGTGGGTTACAACACCTTAGGACGCAAACGGTACTGTCCCACAATCTGGACATCAAGTTCATAACGGTCCAAGAGTCCCCGACGCTGTAGGGCAAGGTTAATTGCATCCCGCGCTGCCTGAATTTGTTCGACTCGCTGTTGATGGGACACACTCTCTAAGTGGTAGCGATAATAATAGAGAGGTTTTGCCAGGTGTTCAACCTCTGTCATCTCTGAAAGTCGCAGGCACAGGTCATAGTCTTGAGCGCGTTCAAATTGCTCGTTGATACCACCCACTTGCTCGTAAACTTCTCGACGCAGTAGCCGGAAGTGGAATATCATGAAGTCAACCAACAATCGCTCTTTAGAGTAGGGAATGCGGCAGCGTTGCCCGTATCCCAAAAGTTGATTGTTTTCGTTAATAACTTGATAATCGGTATACACTAGCCCAACTTCAGGACGTGCATCCAGTACAGCTGCTGTCTCCGACAAGGCAGTTGGTGCTAACAAATCATCACTGTCTACCCACCCAAAATAGGGACAAGTTGTTTGTGCGATCGCAGCTTGAAGGGAACGAGTTTGACCCCGATGTTCTGCTGCTACTACACGCACCCGTGGGTCATTTTGAGCAGCATTGCGAGCGATTTCGACAGAACGGTCAGTGGAACCATCGTCCCAAATCAGCAGTTCAAAATCGGAGCGAGTCTGAGTTAAGACACTTTTAATTGCATTCGCGAGGTAACGCTCCCGATTGTAGACCGTCATAATAATAGAAATCGATTTTTCCATAGAATCAAGGCTCTAATACAGACTTTTATTTGTCAAGACATTTAATGTATATTTAATGACTTTTAAATTTGAGAATAGCTTATACACCAATCGTCATGATGCTCTCGAACATACGGTCAGAACTCTTTTAGATTTAACTCTGCCATCAAAATATATCAATAAATTTTTAGTAGATATAACCGGATTAATACGTAACTGAAAGTTCAACGAGCGGTATTGCCTACGTAGAAACATTGTTGTTTTATTTAAGATAAGCTTGCCATTATGTATAAAGTCGCATAGGCATAGAATGAACAAGTACCAGACTTGGCTTGACTTCTATAGATATACAGCAGTTTTCAATTGAATTGACCACATTGTAAGGGCGGGGAGACCCCGCCCCTACGGTTATATTGTGGTCTACCCGAATGATATTCGCTCTTTCGCGAACCGTATTG
>CAZZYE010000864.1:3056-3826 GCA_964658145.1 uncultured Stigonema sp. | reverse complement strand
CCTCATGGGGTAAATATCCCCAAGTGACATATTTACCAACACCAGCACCATATCTATCTAGACCGATATCTAAACCCATGCGCCAGTAAAAACCCAAGTCAGAATCACGATGATTGAGGTCTTCATCTAGCCACGTCATGAAGTCATCATAAGTCTTGATTTCTTCGTAGCGTTCCAAAGAACAACCCAACCACACTGGTTCTAACCAATTAGTGCGGAAGTATTCTAGAATAGCCCAAGCGCGGGTAATGTCTGTTAAGGTAGGAGCGCACATGACTCCACCGGGTACCATGTAGCTAGAATGGGGCCATTGACCACCTAACAGCGCGTAAATTTCTACAGGTTTGCCAGAAATTGTCACGCCGATTTCGTAGGACTTGCCCGTGAATGCGGCAAAGCGTCTGCAAGCTTCTTCATAAAAGCGACTACTTCGGTAATTTTTATTGGTCAAGTCAATAGCAAATAAACCATAAAAATACCGAGGTATGCTTTGAATTGTTTCAACAATTTGACCTAGATTTCTTGCTAATATGGCATTACGCGGAACTTCTGTTTCCCAAGCAGTATCTAATGCCGAAGATGCACAAGTGAGGTGACTTCCACCGCAAATCCCACAAATGCGAGGCGTAACAATTAATCCTGCTTGAGGGTCTTTGCCGCGCAGGATAACTTCAAATCCTCGGAAGAGTTCCGCATGAGTCCAGGCGTTAACTACCTGTCCATCTTCTATTTCGACTCGGACATCTAAATCGCCCTCAACTCTTCCGACT
>CAZZYE010000864.1:0-3046 GCA_964658145.1 uncultured Stigonema sp. | reverse complement strand
GCCATTAGCCATTAGCTATTAACTAAACTGTAAAAATGTCTTCTTCTGCCCAAGCTGGTGCGGCATCTTTTGCGACAACAGTGAGGATGGCATAGTCTGTCTTCTTTACTCCTGGCGGTAATTCTTTTGGAACCCCCATCACAGTTTGCGTTTTAAAAACGGTTCCGGGTTTGAGGTCGAAGAAGGGGAATTCTGGTTCGGTGCAACCTAAACAAGGCATTCCCGCACGTGTTTTGGAGGAAACGCGATTCCACAAAATGCGGTTGCAGGAAGAATGGGTCATCGGTCCACGACAGCCCAAATCGTAGAATAGGCATCCTTTACGCTGACCAAATTCAGCGGTTGATGCTTTGTAGGCAAAGTGGATGTTGCGAGTACAACCTGTTTGGGTAAAACTGTTGAAGAAAGTTTGCGGACGGTGTAGTTCGTCGAGAGTTATGTCACCTATTCGATTTGTGGCGATCGCAACTAATATTTGAGTAATCCAATCGGGATGGGCTGGACATCCAGGAATGTTGATTACAGGTAATCCCGATTTTGCCCGGAAATGTTTTCCTAAAGAACCGCCTTCTTGACGTTTGAGAAATTGTAATCCTTGGGATTCACTAGGATTAGGTGCTATTGCAGGAATTCCTCCCCATGTGGCGCAGTCTCCCACAGCCACGACAAAATTAGCAACTTTGGATAGGTCACTTAACCAATCTTTCATAGGACGGTCAGCAAATCGATTCCATTCACCGGTGCCATTGGGCGCGTTGATGACTGTACCTTCAAATACCAAGATGTCCAGAGGAATTTCGCCGGAAATGCAATCGTACAAAAGTTTTTGCAGGTTTACGCCCAGTTCTAGTCCCAGGGATGGATGCCAAAGTATCTTGATGCCAAAGTCGGCGATCAGATCGCAAACTGTTGGTTCTTCGGCGTTGAGAAATGACATGGTGTTACCTGAACAAGCACCACCGTGCAGCCATAGTAAGTTAGTCATCAGCTATCTTTTTGAGATTTTTACCATGCCTAATTCAGGTGACCGGTTTTGGAGAAACTCACCTGTTTCTAAACATTTACTTTTTCATATTATAATTTTTTATTATTCATTATTTATGATTAAATAAAACTTGATTTTAAATTGTAATAAAAGTTGCATAATAAGATGATTAAAAGGTTAGTCAATAACAGATATGTATATTAATAAGAGGATAATATATTAACCCTGAGCATCTTTGTGCATCTTTAATTTTACGGAAAAAATATCAGGAAATAATTAGAATGGATACTAATATTAAGGATCTAACTCTATAATTTGATAAATAGAGTATTTCAACATAAAAACACATCAAATGTAGGGTGCGTTAGGCGCAGCCGTAACGCACCGCAATTGACAGTTTTGGTGCGTTACGCTTCGCTAACACACCCTACCTTGAAGCGCGTGTGTAAGTTTCGTAGACGTAAAAAGGCGCAATTCCCTAATCGACAAGACGAGGGTAGTGATGACTAGCATTACAGATTCAGCAGTGAAAGCGGCGATCGCAGCGATCGCCTCGGAGTCAGCAACGACACTTGAAAAAATCGAGATGCTGATTGAGATGGCACAGGGCTTTCAGAAAAAGCCTAAAACAACCCAAGATTTATGGAATGCAGTTGAGTTGTATAACCGGGCGAACGAAATGTGCGCCTTGGATTATCCTTTGCTAAAAGCCAGAGCAAAAGTAGGGATGGCGGGGGCGTTACGAACAATTCCAGATGTTGGCACCCAACTGCTGCTACAAGCAAAAACAGCCTATGAAGAAGCGCTACCAATTTTGCAACAGTTAGCCTCACCAGAAGAAGTTGCGGAAGCCCAGATGAATTGGGGGTTAGTGTTGCAGTCGTTAGTACCCTTCAATTTAGCGCGGATAGCAGATAGCATCCAAGCTTATCATCAGGCTTTGCAAGTATTTACTTGGCAGAAGTACCCGCAGGAATATGCGATTTTACACAACAATATTGCGATCGCTTACCTTTCAATGCCGCAGGAATACTTGCATCAAGGGTTAGCACTACAAACATTTGAAGAGGCGCTGAAGCATATACAGCTACTTGAACACCCTAGGGAATATGGGATGTTGCAAAACAATTTGGGCAATGCTTTGCAATATTTACCTAGTGGGCATCCCTTAGATAATATTTTACGGGCACTCAACGCTTATAACGAAGCGTTAAAAGTGCGTAACCCCAAAGATACGCCCCTAGAATACGCCAATACAATTTCTAACAAAGCCAACGCCTTATTCAACTTACCCGACGACCCAGAAAAGCCAGAAGCCGGCAATCCACAAAATCTCTTGCAAGCGCGTACTTACTATCAAGAAGCTTTAGAAATCTTCACCCAGTACGAACAGATAGAACAAGCACAAGTCGTAGCCCAAGCCCTGCAAGATGTAGGGGCGGGGAAACCCCGCCCTCCCCGCTAATAGGAAAAGAATCGATAATTACCAATTACCAACAAAAGAAGAAAAGACAAAATGACAAATATTTTGACAAGCCCTACTTTTAGGCATTTACTCACAAGCTTAGCAGTTGGTGAAATTAACCTAATAACAGGATTGGTGTGGTTATTAATAGCAACCTTATTATCTATGGTTGGCGGCGCTATTGGCGGGATGTTGTTAGCTGGGAAAGATATTGGTTATCAATTTTCCGCAATACTTGGTGGATTATTTGCTCCTGCTGGTGTGATTCCAGCGATCCTATTAGGACTATTTATGCTGAATTTTTTAACAAATTAATAGGAGAAATCATGTTAGAGATAGGATGGTTTTCTGCTAAGCTATTTTTCAAGGGAAAGCTACTACGCGAACCAAAGTATTTTCTGCGACAAACTGCGATTGGCACTGTTATAGGTTTGCTACTGCTGGTATCAATTGCATTAGTTAAATTTCCCTTATGGGTATCAGTAGTAATGTCTAGCTTAGTGACTGGCGCTATTATGCCATTTCTCCTTAAGGATTTTAAAATGAAATGAATTGTTAATTGTTGGTTGTTAGTTGTTAGTTGCTAATTGTTCATT
>CAZZYE010000863.1:0-3828 GCA_964658145.1 uncultured Stigonema sp. | reverse complement strand
GAATGGTGGGCAATGCCCACCCTACGAAATCAATTCGATACGGATTTACGCAATTCAGTACTAATGACTAACTTGCAGAACAACAAGTGTCATATCATCAGTATTTTCCTGATCGGTACCGATGAATTGCTCCACTTGGTCAAATAGGTAATCTAGAATTTCTTGTGGTCCACTGCAATACCTACAAGCAGCGCTAAATGTCAAGATTAAGTTTTCTTCATCGAAGCGATCGCCACTTGCCGCCGGCGCATCAGTCAAGCCATCTGTATAGTAAAGAATTATATCTCCCGGCTCTAATTGTGCCTGTGCATTTTCATATTGGCTATTAGCATCTAAACCAATCAACATTCCCAAGGTGTCCAAACGCGTCACAGTTTTTGTTGCTGCGTGCCACCACATGGGAGGATTATGTGCCGCATTGCTGTAAGACAAAATGCGCTTTTCGGAGTCATATTCTGAGTAAAACACGGTGACGAAGCGGTAGGAATTTTCTAAATCCGCATACATCACTTGGTTCAAGTTTTGTAAAATCCGTGCAGGAGAGTGACCATGTAGCACCTCTCCTCGTAGCATTCCTCGCATCATGGTCATAATTAGCCCCGCCGGGACACCTTTGCCCATGACATCGCCAATTACCAAACCCCAGCGACCATCGGGTAAAATACTTTTGCTATTCGGTTGAATTTGATTGTGATTGGTGGGAATAAAGTCGTAGTAGTCTCCGCCGACACGATTAGCAGGTTTACAACGTGCGGCGATCTCTACCCCGCCAATAGTCGGGCATTGACGTGGCAATAGTCGTCGCTGAATTTCTGCGCCAATTTCTAGTTCTTGGTCTAGGCGTTCTTTTTTCCGAAGTTCTACAGCCAGTTCATCGTTTTCAATCGCTACTGCTGTTTGATCTGCCACTAAGCGGACTAACTTTTGTCTGGTTTCAGTCCAACTGTATTCTGGATCGCGGCTCAAAACGTAGAGCCATCCCCGCTCCGTATGCTTTACTAGAATAGCGGTACCAAAGATTTGCATATCGGGTCCCAAATAGCGATGCATATGATCGTGCAGAATGCCCGTGGCGCTGGCGACTGTGGGAGAGTTTGGTACATGTGTAATTTGACTGCTAGCTGTTTCTAATGCTTTGCGGATATTTTTCCGCTGGCGACTATCTTGCCAGTGCAGCTGTTCTAACCTGACTTGCCCGTTGGCTTTGTAGAGAAACAGCGCACTACCGTCTGCATCTGTTACTCTTGATGCCATTAAAGGGATTAGCTCGAGAAACTGGTTCAAATTATTGAAGCTTCTCAGGGCAAATCCTAGAGAACTGAGTAGATCTTGGATTTTGTTTTGTTCCCGGTGCAGCCGTGCCACGAGTTCTTTTAACGCCACAACTGGAGTGACATCCTGCGGGACGCTACTATTATTATCAGTGGGTTGAGAGGGCGGTTGAGACACAGGCAGAGGCATCATTACAATTTATATCAGCAAATTTTAGATGATTTATAAATTCTTTTGTTCTGGCATTGTTAAACCATAGTGGGTTCAAGTTTGTAAATTTAGCAACAGTAAAAAGACGTAAGGTTTGTATTTTAAAAGTATTTCATTGCCAAATTTTCTTTGTTTGCAAAAATATAACTTTATATTAGTCTAGATTTAAGTAGAAACCGAATTGTCATAAGCAGCAATTATAACTATACGCTTGAAAGCCTATTATTTTCTCATAAGTTTATTACAAAGTCATATATCTTTAGGCAGATAAAAGAATAATTTTAGGTTTGCTTTTGCGAACAGATGTCGTCATACCCAGCCCTCACCCTGTCCCAATTGAGGAAAGAAGGAGTTGTAGAGACGCGATATATCGCGTCTTTCTAGTCGTCAGGTGTTGGGTAGTGGCTTTTGTCTCCTTGACTTGAAATTAAACTAGCCACTCAACAGCGCTTCGACAAACTCATAGCTGGAAAAAGGACGTAGATCTTCTATTCCTTCACCGGCACCAATAAAGCGAATGGGTAGACCCAACTGCTGCACAACAGCTAAGGCAATGCCACCTTTGGCGGTGCCATCCAGCTTAGTTAAGACGACGCCACTGAGTTGGGCAGCTTGAGAAAAAACTTCGGCTTGTCGCAAACCATTCTGACCTAAAGTGGAGTCCAAGACCAACAGTGATTCTACTTTTGCATGAGGAGCTTTTTTGTCGATAATGCGACGGATTTTACTGAGTTCATCCATCAAGTTTTTCTTGTTTTGTAGCCGTCCTGCCGTATCTACTAGGAGTAATTCTGTTTCCCGTGCCAATGCAGCGGCGATCGCATCAAACACAACTGCTGCTGGGTCAGTATTTTTACCGGGATTGGCAATGACTTCGACACCGCTTCTGTTACCCCAAATCTTTACCTGTTCCACAGCAGCAGCGCGGAAGGTGTCTGCCGCCCCAATCAAGCATTTGTAGCCAGATTTTTGTGCTAAGTGAGCGATTTTGCCGATAGTAGTGGTTTTACCGGCACCATTGACCCCAGTGATTAACCAAATGTTGAGGGTTTCTTTTTCTGGCGCAAAAATCTGCTGCTGGGATTTTTGCAGAGGCGCATCCAGCATATCTTGCAGGATTTGTTTGAGGTAGGCGATCGCCGCTTCTGGTGGTAGGACTTGTTCTCGAAGCTTTTGCTGTAGGGTGTTAATAATATGGTCTGTCGCCTCTACACCCACATCAGCTTGCAAGAGTAATGCTTCAATTTCCCCCACTGCGGCTTGGTTCAGTGGTCCTTGACCAACAATCGCCTTCAGTTGGTTAAGGATGTTGCGACGAGTTTTATCTAAACCTTGGCGTAGCTTTTTCAGCCAGTTAATTTCTTCCGCAGAAACATCTTCTGGACGCCTACCTTGTGCCGCCAAGATTTCTGTTGACCATAAAAACCCTTCATCAAACGCTAGTCCGGGAATTTCCGCCGCGACTTCTGGTGTATCAGTAGTTGTTGCTACCACTAATCCCGATCCCTCTGGTTCTGGGATTTGAATTGCGCTTGCTACCAGCCGTTCTTGCCTTGCTTGCCGTTCCGCTGCTGCTCTTTCTAAGAAAGATAAGGTAGCTGGTGTTGACTCCTTGACTTGTTCAGGGGCAGATGGTACAATCTTTGATTGTACCTCACTCACCGTGCTAGCACCAGCGGCATCTGGTTCTTCGGGAATTGCTACCTCCGCCTCTGCTGTGCTTTCTTCATCTACGGGATCTAGTTCCTCGGCAGATTCTTTATGTTTTGGCGTTTCTACTGGTGATGTCTGGGCTATTGTCTCACTAGCATTCGGTTCTGCTGGCTCAAATTGTTGCTTTTGCTGAATGTTTTTGTATGCAGCTTTAGCAAATGCTAACAGGTCTGGCGACGCCACGTCTTGTGTCGTATCTGCTGTTGGTGTTGACGTGGCGGCTGGTTCTGGTAGAGATTCTTTTGCGGAAGGAGTTTCTGCCTGTTGCTGTTGAGAGGGTGTATCTGAGGAATCGTTATGTTGACGACGAAACCAATTAAAAACCATTGCAGCTAATGTGAGTTAGGAGTTAGGAGTAGGAGTTTAATTTAAATCCTACAACTCACAACTTAGCACTGACCAAGCCCCTTCGGGGCGGGAATAGGGAACAGGGAACTCTTAACAGGGAACAGGGAACAGAAAAGAATTAGCCCCGAAGATCAAGGGTACTTGCACCATAATTTATTTATGAAAATAAATAAAAATATTTTTTTCGAGACGCACAGTGAGTCCAGCCCTGAAGGAGGGTTAGCCCGACCTAGGGGACTGGCGTTAGCGAAGCGGTAGCGAGGAACGAGCGTCACCCGAAGGGCG
>CAZZYE010000862.1:2919-3829 GCA_964658145.1 uncultured Stigonema sp. | reverse complement strand
CCCCCCTTAAAAAGGGGGGAACAAGCCCCCCTTTTTAAGGGGGGTTGGGGGGATCAGCGCCTTAACTGAACGGTATTGTGTTATAGCCTTGGCGTCGAGGGTGCGGTTAAAATACCTAAGCCCCCATTCCCGAATACCGCTTCAACCCCTGTCGCCACAACCAACGGTTCAAACCGAAAAACACTAAAAACCAAACTACAAGCGACACAAATCCCTGCGTCACATTTACAGGTAGCCCCACTATCAGACTGGTAGGGAAATCGATTAAATAGGGAAAAGGTGTCCAAACTACCACCGCCCGCACAGGTTCAGGAAAAACCTTCAAAGGTGCAATCAACCCAGACAGAAATAAGTAGAACAAAAACCAGAAATTTTCTAAAGCGGTAGCCCGTTCTGTCCAAAAGGCTAACATTGCAAAGGTGTACTGAATAATAAAGCGCAGAGCAAAAGCCATCACCAATGCTAACGCAAACAACAAAAATTGTCCCAAACTGGGCAACCAAAAAGCTTGGGGATAAAGTATGAAAAAAAACACTATTAACAGCAGCACAAATGGGATTCGCGCACCTCTTTCAGCAACATGGGACGCAACATGATGCCATCCCGGATCAAGCGGTTGTAACAACCGCAGTGATAGCTTTCCTTCGAGTATTTCCCTCTCAAATTCATAAACCACCCAGGTAACTGTGATTTGCCTGACGATGAAAACCGCGAGAAAGTAACGGGCAAAACCTACAGGTGTCAAACCGAATCGTCCACCTTGTGCCGCTTGTATCCAGACTCCCATCAAAATAATCGGCAAAGACCCAGACAAAACCCATAAAATTAACTCAGCCCGATACTCAACCATATAGGCGTAGTAAACGGAAAGTAATGTCAGGGCTTTTCGGAAGATGCGTTTCATTATATG
>CAZZYE010000862.1:0-2909 GCA_964658145.1 uncultured Stigonema sp. | reverse complement strand
CTAATAGCTGAATTCGGCTTAAGCCGACTGCAATTTTCCCCAATTTAGTCCGTTGAAACGGACTTGAGCTTTGAGCCTTGAACTTGAGTTCAAGGCTCTGGTGTAGAATGAAATAGCCCTGGTTGTTAGTTGTTAGTTGCTAATTTTTGATTGTTAGTTGTTAGTTGTTAGTTAGTTGCTAATTGCCAATTGTTAATTGTTAGTTATCCGAAAGTAATACTGGTTATTAACTATTAGCAATTAGCAATTAGCTATTAACAAATCCTGCTAGAAAAACCTGCCCAATTACTTCTTCTACAGCCGGCTCAGTCACTGTTAAATCAATTACCTCCAAATCTGCCAAAATCCGTGATACGGTGCGGGTGAGGGCTTCTCGCGACACCATAAAGCACACTGCTCGCCCATCGACTCGTTGCACATCACCGTAAGACATGAGTTTCTCTTTTGATAAAGGTTGGGCTAACTCCAAATGAATTTCTCGGTGAGGCGCAAACTGTTCCAGCAATCCATCTAAACTCCCGTTGTAGATCAACTTTCCTTGGTGAATGAGTAGCACTCGTTCACACAAAGCCGTGATGTCAGCCATGTAATGGCTTGTCAACAGCACTGTCGCCTGATAGCGCTGATTGTACTCGCGCAAAAAATTGCGCACCGCCACTTGAGCATTAACGTCCAGTCCCAACGTCGGTTCATCTAGAAACAGCACCTGAGGATGGTGCAAAAGTGCTGCTAAAAGTTCCGCCTTCATGCGCTCACCCAAAGACAGCTTCCGCACTGGTTGGGTAAGTTTGCCGGACAGTGAGAGCATTTCGGTTAATTCTCCCACGCGCTGACGGAATTGTTGATCGGGGATGTTGTAGACAGCAGCGTTAATCTTCAGAGAATCTAGGGCTGGTAAGTCCCAAAGCAGTTGCTGCTTTTGCCCCATCACTAAAGTCATCTTTTGCAAAAACGGTTCTTGGCGACGAAACGGAACGTGTCCAGCTACTCTGACTTGACCGCTAGAGGGATGAATCAGCCCTGTGAGCATTTTCAGTGTGGTAGTTTTGCCCGCGCCATTTGGTCCCAAAAACCCCACCACCTCACCAGGTGCAATCTCAAAGGAAACATCCTGAACTGCTTTGATTTCTCGGTAGGTGCGGCGGAAAAAGTGGGTGATTGTCCCTTTTATGCCCGGTTCTTTAACCGCAACGGGATAAACTTTGCTCAGGTTTTGAGCAATAATAATTGACATAAATCTTAATTTAAACGCGACCGGAGCGCAGAATACTCACAATTAGCCACAACCCTAACAGACTAGCAGTGGCAAACAACACATTGCTTAAAAAAGACAGCTCAGGCGTCTGCGCGTTGCTAGAGATAATCGCCGCGCCCATAATCAGCGAACCAACCAAGATGCTAAAAGAAAGCCTGTTGGCTGCATCATCTGTTGTGCGGCGCAAGCCATCTAAACCTCGTACCGATATATTCCACTGTAAAGTTTCTGAGGTAACTCGGTCTAATAACAGTTCAATCTGCCGGGGAAATTGTAAAGACAGACTTTTGATATCTAGTGCTGTTCTGAGGAGCGATCGCAAAGGATTATCCCCAATCAACTGTCGGCGAAACAAGTCTGTCAGCAATGGCTGCATTTCATCTATAAAGTTAAGCCCTGGGTTGAATCCACGCGCCAACCCCTCTAAGTTAGCCAAGGTTTTGGCATACAAGCCCATGTTGCTAGGTAGCCGAATTTTATTATTGCGAGCAACTTGCAAAATTTCATAAATGACTTGACTGAAATTAATTTCCGCTAAATCCACGTTGAGATACTTTCGCAGCATTCGGTCATAATCATTTTCTAGGCGAGATAAAATCACTGGTTCAGTAGAATCTGCTAGCTGCAAAGTTAACTGAGCGCACCGTTGCGCATCTAGGTCAACAATTGCCAACAACATTTCTGTCAATATCTGCTGGGTGCGGGGATCAAGTCGTCCTACCATGCCACAGTCTAAAAGAGCAATGCGACCATCTCTGAGATAAAATAAATTTCCCGGATGGGGATCGGCGTGAAAGAAGCCATCTATATATAGTTGTTGAAAGAAAACGCGAAATAGCAGTGTGGTAATCTCTTTGCGCTCTACCGCAGGGTCTTTACCGTTTTTGCCGTCAAACCTCGCCGACAGGATGGGTACTCCGTCCAGCCACTCCATCACTAGTAATTTTGGTGTTGTCAAATCCCAGTAAATTTCCGCAACGACTATTTCTGCGGGATCGTACCAACGACTACTGGATAAGTTATGTCGCAACTGGTCTGTAAAACCTGCTTCCAGTGTAAAATCTAACTCTGCTTCTAGCGCCTTGGTAAATTCTTCGGCTGTCGATTTGATTTCGTAGGTTTGCCCAAATTCGGTACGAGCCACTAAATCGGCGATCCCTTGAATTAAGGCAATATCTTGGGCTACAGTGAGATCAATCCCCGGACGTTGCACCTTCAGCGCAGCTTCCCGACCATCTGCGAGTGTGGCTTTGTGTGTCTGGGCTATGGAACCTGCTGCAACTGGGACAGGATTGATTGTGGCGAAAGTTTCTTCCAGAGGACGTTTTAGTTGTTGGCGAATAAGTATTTCTATATCTGACCAAGGAACTGGTGGTACTTCATCTTGCAGCGTTGATAGTTCGTCAATATAGGCGGCGCTTAGCAAATCGGGACGGGTGGAAAGTAGCTGACCGAGTTTGACGTAGACTGGTCCCAAATCTACTAAGATGTTTTTCAAAACGGCAGGTGGAGGTAGCTGGGGTTCATCGGCTTTACCTCCAGTAAGTAACCTTCGCATATAATCCCAGCCGTTGCGAAGGAGTACTTCAATTATTTCTCGTTGACGGGGAACAGTTTGGGTGATGAACATTTTTAGTTGATAGTTGATAGTTGA
>CAZZYE010000861.1:0-3836 GCA_964658145.1 uncultured Stigonema sp. | reverse complement strand
GGTTTGGTTAACCATGTTCATCCTTGAAAGATCCCCCCTAACCCCCCTTAAAAAGGGGGGGAAATTAGCCCCCCTTATTAAGGGGGGTTGGGGAGATCAAGTCTTATCCGAACCGTTTCTGAAAAGCCCTACAGACTTCAAGTCTGGGGCTACACAAACGAGAGCTTACCAACGCGAGTCTAAAATCTTTGCAGGCTGCGGAGGCAGCCTTTGTTTGTATAGCCCCACTCTTCTAGAGTGAGGGCATTTTGGCGAAGGTATTGTTATGAGAAACCAGGTTTATAGCGGATTTCAACTGGATGAAGTACACCCACAACGTAGGGGCGAACGGCCGTTCGCCCCTACCCGATGTACCTCACTGAATCGCAAACCGCTATATATGCGTAAGTCAGACGCTATGCACAATTAAAAAGTAATTTAAATTACAGTTTTTTCCTAAGTGGTATCACGGCAGAACTAGTGCTAGTTACTATTGACTGAACTGATACTTTTGTTCTTAATTGCCTAGTTTGCGCTAGTATTTGCTCTATATCCTCATTAGATAAGTTTTGGACGTAGTTGAGCTTAACTTCCTCTAAAAAGTCCAAAAGTAAGCTTTGAATTTGTGAAAGGACGTGTTTTTTCTGTATTTCTGCTCCCATAGCGGTGTTAAAGCTTTGCACCAAGTTGCTTGTGAGTTTGGCTGAGACTGGATCTTCTACAGCCGTAACAACAGAATTGTAGAGGTTTGTTGCTATCTGAGTTGCTAATTGCTCGTTGATCTGGGTTTGCATTTGTGCCACTATCGGCAAGATTTGCAAGTTGCGGTAGAGAGGCGATTGATTGAAGGCGCTTTCGATATTGTGACGTAAAATAGCAGTTATCTCCGGTTGGATTTTTGGCAAAACTTGGTAGACGATTGTTTGCACCAAAATACGTGCGATCGCCTCCACTTCATTCACATTATTAATATCTATGTAGGGACGCAGGTTCTCTTTTTGCAACAACCAGCCGACTAACTCTCCCCGCTGAATTGAACCCTGGATTTGGTTAATGACCCGAACCACAACAATTTCTGTGAGTTCTTCAGCGAAATTTGCTACAATCCCCAGATGAACTTGCTGTCTTACAGATTGAAAATTTAATAACTGAGCATGGTCGAGGCGAATCAATACAGGTATGATTCGCAACCACCGCCAAAACGGTACTAGTAAAAATAGGTCGTACCAGCGCCAGAAAATTGCATTTAACCAGCTAAAATCGGGATGACGACGTTTAACATAGAAGCTACGCGCTAGCAACTCTATACCAAATAAAATTACAAAAGGTAAATCAATAATCCAAAACTTCTCAACAAACTCACCATCCTCCCCAATATGACGGTAGTAGTTAGAGGCAATTAAAGGTGCGATGTTTTTGTCAAAGAAATTAATCTCCTGGTTCCAACCCTTTTGCGATAAATACGCCTGACTCCAAAAAGTGGCAAAGGCTTGTTTTGCAGATTCTTGGTGGATGCGATCGCGCATTTGATTTTTGATTTTTTCCAAAGTGCCACTCTTACCCACCGGCGCAAACGGATTGGTATCAATCATTTCTCTGCTTAAACGGCGCAATTCTTCCAGCTTTGTTTCTACAGACGGCGATTGTAACCCTGTTTGACTAACTTGTTGAGTGAGTGTCTTTACTGTTGCCAAATAGTATGCTGTTTCTCGATGCGGTTCAATCCCTTTGATTTTGTTATATACCTGGGTAATTTGCGGCACCTTTCGTAAGTAGAAATTCCGCCAAGGAATGTAACTTAAATCAAATAAAACTAATCCTAAGTTTACTGTGGCAATAATTGCCATCAATTGTTCAAACCATAAGTTACGCCGCTTTGGTGAATTTGCGCTCATTCCCTGACTGTAGATAATGTGGTTTGAGATTTTCCGGTTCCATATTCGTTGCCTAAGACAAATAACTCTAATGACAGATGAAAAAAATTACTTTATATACATTAATCAATTAAACAATAGCACTCAAAATCCTCAAAAATCTTTAATTATGGGGAAAAAAGAGGTTAAAGAAACTTAAAATGCAATTGTTAGTGTCCTGCTGATTTGACTAAAAGGAGTTTAAACCATGTGGTGTGGGTTTGGAAAATCTACCGTTACCGTTGCTGCTGCCTGTCTTGTAACAGCTAGCATGGTCATGTCTGATACAGCTTTAGCTGTCCGGTATACACCAAAGCAATTTCGTGCCGTGTTGCATGGACTGGGGTATAAGGTCAATGTGTCAAATGGACCCTTGACAGATGCCGAAACAAAAGCAGCAATCAAGCAATTTCAAAAAGGGTATAAAATACAACCTGCTGATGGAGTAGCAGGAGCAAAGACCGAGGATTTTGCTGCGAACATAGTTCAAATTTTACAGGCAAACTTGAATTTGGTACTTAAACCCAATCCTCCCCTAGCCCGTAATCAATATTATGGTCCTAAGACAGAAGCTGTAGTGAAGCAGTATCAGAAAAAAAATCAACTGCAACAAACTGGAATTGCTGACTTAGCATTACGGCAGAAACTCGACCAAGAGGCAGAGAATAGCATCAAAAATCCAGCTTCTACGCCAACAACAAAACCAACACCTTCACCAACAGCGTCACCTGAGGCTACTTCAACACCAACAACTTCACCAACAACAACGCCATCAACAGCGTCACCTGAGGCTACTTCAACACCAACAGCTTCGCCTACATCTACACCTGAGGCGTCACCAACAGCGACACCTACATCTACATCTACACCTAGGACTAAACCCACATCTAGATCAAGAACTAAATCATAACAATGAGGAATTAATTGCTTCAAATCCTCTGGCTTGGCTCTTCTAAAGGTCTCCCTTTAGGAATCGGTAGCATTGGGCGCCGATCATCGTAAGGCATGGGGATATACTGCACTGTGGGGCGTCCACCTTGTGGTTGTGGGTATAAATCCATGAGGTCATAAATAACACGGGGCAGTCCAACTGTTATGGGCAGCCCCAATTCTGTTGCTTCCTCGACAGTGATCGGGTAGTCGTGGGTCACACGCCCAGTTGTGATAAAGTCAATGATTTTTTCAATATTTTCTGGCTGAACTTTCTGCTTAGGGATACTATCCTTGAGCAGAGTCCGCACAAAGCGTTGCACTTGATCAATAGCTTTGCGTGATAGGTCTGCCATAATCAAGGTTTGATCATCAATTTCACTGATAGGCTTATCTTGAACAACTTTAATGAGACTCGCTGCTGGGAAGTTACCAAGTTGGGGATCAACTGGTCCGAGAACAGCGTTAGCATCCATAACGATCTCATCAGCAGCAAGAGCAAGCATTGTACCGCCACTCATGGCATAGTGTGGTACAAAGACAGTAACTTTTGCCTGATGGCGAATTAATGCTCTAGCAATTTGTTCGGTTGCTAAGACCAAACCACCAGGAGTATGCAAAATTAAGTCAATGGGAACATCTGACGGAGTGAGGCGAATTGCCCGCAGAATCTGTTCCGAGTCTTCAATGGTGATGTAGCGCGATATGGGAATTCCTAGTAAACTAATAGACTCTTGGCGATGAATGAGCAAAATCACCCGACTTTTGCGTTGCTGCTGGAATTCTTGTAGCGAGCGAAAGCGACGAAACTCTATCTGACGTTTCTGCCACAGGGGTTGCAGAGAAGAAAGCAGGAGAAAAATCCAGAATATATCACCAATACCGAAGCCCATAGGATTAATTTTCAAAACTCATGGTCGTCATTATTGTGACAATATTTGGAAAATTACAAGTCTATCTAGGGAGTTAGAAGAATTGAACCGCAGAGAACACAGAGGAAATTAATTCATAATT
>CAZZYE010000860.1:2600-3838 GCA_964658145.1 uncultured Stigonema sp. | reverse complement strand
AGCCACTCGGTGCCACTCCCCACCGCTATAAGCCATCAACTATCAACTATCAACCAACAACTAACAATGGTAACTATTACAAACAAACCTGCTAAGCATCCATTAGCTGAATATGTTGATCGCTTGGAATCAGGAGAAGCATTACTCCCGGACAACCCGGAAAATGTGTTAGAGGTAGTCGGCATTCTTAAAAGCTATGGTGTAGTTTTAGATGCCTACTCAAAAAACCTGATATACATTGCTGAAAATCAATTTTTAATATTTTTTCCGTTTTTTAAATACTTTAATGGGGAAATTTCTTTCAAGAAATTACTTCGTCACTGGTGGCATGACAGAATTAATTTTGAATATGCTGAGTATTGCATGAAAGGCATGCTATGGCATGGTGGTGGTGGGCTGGATGCATATTTGGATTCAAAGGAATTTCAAGAGAAAGCACGAGATGTTATCGAAGCAAAATTTAAAAACAATCCCATAATGATGGGAATGAACCAACTGTTTCCTGACTTCTTAAGTGAACAGTTGCGCGTCTCGGCTTACTACAGTGGGTTAGGTCAATTCTGGCGAGTGATGGCTGATATGTTCCTCAGCTTGTCAGACCGCTACGATCAAGGTGAAATAAAATCGATTCCCCAAGTTGTAGACCACATCAAAGCGGAATTAGTAAGAAATGCAAATAAACCAATTACCTACGCAGTTAAAATTCAGGATAAAGTTTATCAAATCATTCCCGCTTCTGTTGGTTTAACTTTTCTTGCAGATACAGCAGTACCTTATGTAGAAGCGATTTTCTTCCGAGGAACACCCTTTCATGGCACAGTTTCATATAACGCCCAAGCTTATCAAATTCCCCCCGATCAAGGTCGATTTCAATATGGCGCTTTGTATGCAGACCCCTTGCCTATTGGTGGTGCTGGTATTCCTCCCACTTTACTGATGCAAGATATGCGCCACTTTCTCCCAGATTATTTGCACGAAGTTTATCGTCGCAGTCGCCGGGGAGAAGATGATTTGCGGGTACAAATTTGCATAAGTTTCCAAAAATCGATGTTTTGTGTCACGACTGCGGCGATTTTGGGACTCCTGCCTTATCCTTTGGATACTCAAGATCTAGCTGAGAAAAAAGCAAATCGAATATTTTTACAAAAGTGGCTCAATCGATTACAAAATTCTCGCTTGCAAGATGTTAACACATCTTTTGTCAAACCTTTGTCCTAATTCTACATCCAACCATGCCA
>CAZZYE010000860.1:0-2590 GCA_964658145.1 uncultured Stigonema sp. | reverse complement strand
TAATTTATAATTCGTAATTCGTAATTATTTACCTCATGGAGTCGCGCCGTTCGCAAGAAACAAGGGAAAAATTTTTTTCCCTTGATAAATCGCGTAGCGCTGCGATCGCTACGCGAGTTCGTCTATTCGCAAGTACCTTCAATTACGAATTACTAATTAATAATTAAGTAGGTAGGCACAAATAAATCTAACTATTTAACGAAATGTAAAACGCTTGAAACCCTAGCGGTTGCTTCAGTTCGCTTCGGACATAGTTATAAATTTTCTCGCCTACCTATTTATTCTGTCAAAGTGGTTCATTACTACACTGAACGGGGCGATCGCCACGTACTCGGCTTGATATGAAGCTTAAAAATTCCTGACAAAAATGTCTAAGCGTACAAAAAACTCCGATTGTCGCTGTAACCCCGACTAACCATCTTCGCGTCTGTTCCGCATAATTGCCTACAGTGCAAATACTGAACTTTTATAGCCACTACCGGAGATAGTTCAGTAATTTTTCTCTGTTAAATAGGCTAATGAAGCAGGAAGATAGAGATCTAGTAAAACTTACGCAACTTTTAACAATGTGTAAGTCCTATCTAGTTGAAATGGATGAGCAAAAAAAATGCCCACATTATCCCCCCTGATCTACTCAGAAAGAGTTTGTGAGCAAGTAAATAAACAGTGACATTTTGTTAGTAGACACCCTGTTTTAGGGTCTTTGGTGGATTGCACTCTGATATAAAGAAATATACATTAAATTTCTCTGTTTTGGAATGCAGTTTTTGTTAAGAATATTACGTAGGCTTTACCCTCACAGGGAAGCAGCTTCGCCGCCAACAAAAAAGTATACCTAATTATTTATATATTTAGGTATACTTTTATATCATTGTCATAGCAACAAACCAAAAGCGTATTCAATACGGTTCAGTAGTTGTTTACCTACGGTCAACTTCTGTAGAGACGCGACGCCCTTCGGGTTCGCAGTCCCCTCCGTAGGCGCTGTCTCACCAGTTGCTTCAACGGAGAAAACCTCCGCAACCCACTGGCTCAAATTTCGCGTCTCTACACAGTCTAAATTCCCACCGATAACCCTTAACTGAACGGTATTGAAAGCGTATTGACAGAATAATTACTAATTCCTAATTAAGGGACAGAGCAACTAAATTTATGATGTTGTTGGTCAATACGTAAGGGGTTAGACTCCCCACTCTCGTTCCCAGGCTCCTGCCTGGGAATGCAGTTCGCTCTTGCTCTGCCTCTGGTAAAATTTAGGAGGCAGAGCCTCCAAGACTGCATTCCTACGCAGAGCGTAGTCACGAGGATGTGGGGTTTCAGCCGAGATGAATTCGCCAACAACATCATTTATTTATAGAAAACAAAAAAGGCACATGCTTGATTATTTCAAATTTATGCTTGAGGTAATTACGAATTATTATGACCGTGTTCCCTTGTAGGAGATTCGCTATACTTTCGGTATGTTATGTCATTTCCGGTAGTTGTTATGATATAATCCCTCACCCCAGTTTGGGAGACGGGGGGTTCGAGGGATATACATTCTAACTTAATACAGTTCAGTTAAGAGACTTCCAATGCAAAAATTTCCAACTTTGAAGGTTTTGCATTTTGTTTAATCCACGATACTTAAAGTTTCGTGCGATCGCTCAAAATCTCATATCCAGTCTCTGTCACTAACACAGTATGCTCAAACTGAGCAGACAGAGAATTATCTACGGTTACAGCTGTCCACCGATCTGACAACGTCCGCGTAAACTTAGAACCCTGATTCAAAATTGGTTCAATTGCCAAGGTCATCCCCGCACGTAATTTAACATTCGGCATATCACGAGTGCGGAAGTTGAAAACTGAAGGTTCTTCATGCAAATTACGACCGACACCATGCCCAGTAAAGTCCTCTACCACACTGAAACCATTTGCTTTCACATGGTCTTCAATTGCCCCAGCAATATCTAGTAAGAAGTTACCTGCTTTCACTGACTCAATGCCTTTGTAAAGGGTTTCTTCTGCTACGCGAATCAGTTTAGCAGCTTCTTTTGAAACTTCACCCACAGCAATTGTAATACAGGAGTCGCCATGAAATCCTTGGTAATAAGCACCTGTATCTACTTTTACAACATCTCCGGCGCGGATCACTTTCTTGGGACTGGGGATACCATGTACAACTTCATTGTTGACGCTAGCACAGATAGAACCGGGAAAACCGTGATATCCTTTAAAGCTAGGTGTTGCTCCCATTTCCCGAATCCGTTTTTCCGCATGAGCATCCAAGTCAGCTGTCGTCATTCCTGGCTGTACCATCTTAGAAATTTCTTTGAGCACAGTTGCCACGATTTTTGCTGATTGCCGCATAATTTCAATTTCACGCGGCGATTTAATTTCAATTCCTCTACGTTGTCGTTTCGGACGCCTATCTTGATCTGATTGAGAAAGCAAGTGAGTTAAAATGTTCATGAGGAATTACTAATTACCAGCGCCTTGCCGCTTGTATGTTAATAGTTTTTTTAAGCTTGTTGAGAAATTATATCTATATTTAAGGGAATGGGGAATGGGGAATTAATCAATAATTCTTCTTCCCCTACTCCCCCTA
>CAZZYE010000859.1:0-3843 GCA_964658145.1 uncultured Stigonema sp. | reverse complement strand
TTACCCTGTGCAATCTGTTCCGCTGATTCAACGACTTGCGGCAACTGTCGCTTCAAAGGTAAACCAATCCGTAGACCAACAATGATAGTGGCAAGGATCGCTAATACAGTAGTCATCCAAATTACCGCGATCATGAACGAACGTGCTTCCTTAAGTTCCTGTTGACGCTGATTCACGGCAGCTTCTACCAGTTCGCTGAACTGCTGTCGCGTCGCGTCAATAGTTTGGGCTTGATTGTTACTAAGTTGTGGAGTTGCTTGTGCTAGGTTGTTAGCATCGATTAGGCGCAAAGCTTCTTGAAGGCTGTTATGTAATCGATTACCTTCTCCAATCAGACTATTCACTTGTGCCATTAGAGAATTCGTCAGTTGTTCCTGTTCAGGGATAGTAGCAGCCTCTCTTAACGCTTGAGCATTTTTATTAAAAGATTCGTATCCGTTATCAAAGGAATTTTTGAAGCTTTGGTCTTTGGGAAAAACTGCATAACCACGCACAGCCCGTAGCATCCTAGAAATGTCATAAGAGGTTTGCTCCAATTTTTTACCAGTTGTTTGCAGGAGAAAAACCTGGTTGTCTAAATCTAAGAATTTCTGAAGCGTTGAGGCAACTACTAGACCCTGGATAATTAAGAAAATCAAGGGAACTGAATATCCAAGTAGAAAGCGGTTAGCAATTTTATTCAACATCTTGCAAGGTGACTCTATGTATTTGGTTACAAAATTTGACTATAATTTTAATTGTCTTGAATTTTATGCAGCCTTTGAATCCGTTGTTGAAGGACTGCTGCACCGGCTTTGTCGCCACGATGTTCTTTAAGCAGAGTCAGGTGAATCAGTGCTTCGTAGTAATTTGGTTCGAGATAAATCGCTTTCTGGAAGCACTGCTCAGCCTGGTGGTTGTCCCCCTTCCCCTGATACACTTCGCCTAGTAAGAGATAAGCCTGGGCATTTGTAGGATTTTGGCTCAGATATGTCTTGCAGAGGTTAGCAGCTTCATCCAACCGTCCTGCATCTGCTAGGTTTCTGACTGTTTGCAGATTGGGAATTGTGGCAGCGGATTTCGATCCCCCCTTGCCCCCCTTAAAAAGGGGGGTAGATGTAGCGGATGGGGCAGCGGATGATGTAGCGGATGTAGCGGATGAGTTATTGGTTTTCCTAGAGATTTCTTTTCTCACAGTCAACTTATCCGTTACATCCGTTACCACATCCGTTGCCACCGTTGCCACCTTCCGGTATGCAAAACTAAATGGATAACGAACTGACACAAATCGGTCGGTTGGTATCCTACCAGTTTCAGCAGACCCCACAAATAACAGACCTTTGTCCGTTAATAAGCGGTCTAAAATATCCATAGCCTGGGAACAGGCGGAGGAATCAAAGTAAATTAACAAATTGCGGCATAATATGATATCATACTTCTTATTGGCAAGGAAAAACGGCTCTAGGAGATTCCCATGAATGAAATTAACAGTATTGCACACAAGTTTAGATAACTCGTACCCGTCTGCCGTTTGCTGAAAATAGCGTTCCTTTTGAGGCAGATCTTCACCACGAAAAGAATTCTGGTTATAAATAGCATTTGTAGCTTTAAGTAGTGCTTTTTTGCTGATATCAACAGCATCTATGCGAAACTTATCTGGGGTTAAACCTGCATTGAGCAGGAGCATGGCAAGCGAGTAAGGCTCTTCCCCAGTAGAACAGGGGATACTTAACAAGCGCAAGATGCCATTATTCCGGTTTGGTAGCCACTCAGATTTAACGTAATTTTCCAGAAAAGTAAACGGCTTGCGATCGCGAAAAAACCAAGTCTCTGGGACAACCACAAGTTCAATCAGCTCTTCAAGTTCCGCTTTTGATGTTTGCAATCGCCGCAGATATGTTTGGAAATCGGGCAAATCACAGGCTAAGCGCCGCTTTTCAACGGCTCTAGCAATCTTGTGACCAATGGTGCTAGCCGCCAAACCGATTTTGTCTTTTAGCAGTGCCTCAATTGTTGCCTGTGTCGTTAGCATTAGTATTCCCCTGCTAATAGGCGCTTGTGTTGAGAATCCGATAGCAAATTCTCTAAGCGGATCAGTTGGATCATCCGCTGATCATCCATAATCATTTCTCCTAAATAAGAAGCTTCATCTAATTGCGTTCCCGTATTCACCAGTTCGCTATTTGGTTTATTTAAAGTCTCTGTGACTCGTTCCGCCATCAAACCGAGGTAGCGTTTAGTGTGATCTTTACCTACGTAATTGACCATAATGATCCGCGTACTTAAGTAGTCCCGACTGGGCTTGCTTTGAATTAAATGGCAGATATCGATGACGGGCACGATCGCACCTCGATAGTTGAATAAACCTGCAACATACTCAGGAACGTGGTGTACCTTTCTGAGCATAACTCTGGGGATAATTTCAGCGACCTGAGAACAATCAAGGGCATAAAGGTTGTCCCCGACATAGAAAAGCAACATTAACATTGTTTTACCTTGGGAATATTCCTTGATATAAATATGATAGGAGTTATTTAAAAAGCGTTACCATATATAAAATGATACTTAGTACCATTTTTATATAAAGCCAGGTCGGCAGGCTTTGTTTATGTAGCCTTCGTTTGCACGCCCCTAGCGGCGTGCGAAAAAAGTTGCGACTGCTGTCCTGAATGGGTGGCGTTCGCGCGATTAAGCGCATCTTCACAAAGAATTGGTATTACATAAATTTTAAATGTATGTAATAGTTTATTTTTTATAGAAAAGATAAAAGTAGGAAAAGTAGGTTTTAAAAATATTAGGACTTACGCATTGACAGAAATAGTTAACTATGGGTCTGGATTTTCCATTATAGGAACCGTATTGCCTATGCACGCACAACGGTAACAGAACACCCGTTTTTTGTAGTTGTAACTTGAGTCGTCAAGCGTTCTTCGATTGGTAGCGCCTTTTGGCGTCGGTCAAAAATGATTAACCAACCAAAATTTACGGACAACCGCGCCAAATACGAATCTAACTGTTCAAGACCATCTTCAAGTGGGTCTCGTTTTTTGAGGACACTTCCGTGCGCGGGTTCCCCGCGTTGAGGAAAGTGTCCGGTATCGCGCCAAGCTTTTAACTCAATCCCTAATGTGACATTTCCATATCTGAGACATAAATCCATGCGATCGCGTCCAATGGCATATTCGCGCTCCAGAGTTCCACCACCATTAACTACGCGATGCAAAAACGCCATTAGCACGAGATGGGGTGCTATTTCATGGTATGCGGCGCTACCTAGCAACGGTTCTCCATGCTGACGCCAGAATTTTAAAAACGCCTGCAATAACCAGTCGGTATCGATATCGCCACTTTTGGTTAACCAACTGGGACTGATGTGGGGTAAACTATCTTGAGTGCCTTGCACCAAAACACGGGGAATCACCTCGCGGTAAATCGGATTTGCAATTATGAGTCCCCCTGCTGGGTCACGCCGCAACAGTCCCAAGTCAATCAAATATTGGCGATCGTCATTCGAGGTATCTCCTAGAGCAAGCCCTGCTAACATTGGCTCAATGATTGCCTTTACCCTCGGCTCTCGCAGACGTTCCGCTAGACTATCAAGATGAGTATCTTGGCGTACTATTAATACTTCCTTGGCTTGGAAAATATGTTCTGGTGTAATTGCTACCGTTGTATCCGTCACCATCTCTTCTACGACTTCTTTAGCAAGCGCATTGACTAACCAAGGCTGTCCTTGAGTCAAATCAAACGCCGTTGCCGTTGCTTCTGGGGTGAAAACTTGTCCCGTGTCCGAGGTATGTTGTTGGTATAGTTCTGCCACTTCGCTAAGAGTTATTGGTGAGGATTATATAAGTGTAGAGACGC
>CAZZYE010000858.1:0-3846 GCA_964658145.1 uncultured Stigonema sp. | reverse complement strand
CCACCGTCCAGCAAATTTACCTGACGAACAACACGTGGGATATTGGCAAGAATTATTATGGCGAGGCGGCGATTTTTGGCGACATCAAGGCGACGCTCCCCCTCATCAACAATCTTGTTCGTCAGAATCCACCTGCCGAAGCAACAAAACGCAACGACAACCTGCGACGACTCGACACCGAGCGGCGTGACAAGTGGCAGCATTACCTGGAACAGGCGCTGATACAAGATGAAATCTGGGCTGTCGTCATTGCCGATGCACTCCGCGAAGCGATTCAGGAGCGTAGCCTGGAGAAGCAGTTCGTGTACGTACATGAAGCCGTCTCCGATCCAGCACCGTTCCAGTATCTTCTGCCGCTGGGCATTGACGGGGCTGCACCGATTAGCTACTATTGTGTAGCTGGCGGGTCACTTGGCTGGTCAATGCCTGCTTCACTGGGGATTAAACTCGAAAGCTGTGGTTGGCAGGACATCGAGACGCGCCTGGTCGTTAATGTTGTCGGCGACGGCTCGTCGCTCTTTTACCCGCAAACTTGGTGGACTGCGGCACACCGCCAACTCGGCGTACTCTATATCATTACAAACAATCACGAATACCACACACTCCAACTCGGACTACAGCAGGTCATCGCTGCATATAGCTCGACACCGGGCTATGACTGGAAGCCGAAGACTGACGACCCCGAGTATCTCCGACTTGAGAAACCAAAACTTGACTTCGTGGCGCTTGCGAAGGCTTTCGGCGGTCAAAATGGCGAGATTGTGGAGAGTCCCCAGTCCGTGGGAACTGCTGTGAGGCGCGGCATCGATTATGTATTAACAACCCAGCAATCATATATCCTCGATATGCGAACTGCTCAAGCCCCACCTCCGCTGTTATCCACCGAGGAGAAAACAGAGCAGATGCTCGCCCGCTATGTCGCGCAACCACCACTGAACTTTTTTCATCGCCAAACGGCAAAATCGTTTTTGCAGACGAGCGCTCCTAGCACGGCGGTAAACGTTCCGCTAATTTCCTAGTACTTACTTATGGTACCAACGAATCATCTTGTGTATTAAAGTAAATAGGTCGTTTCAGCCTTTTACAAACCATCCTTTGTTAGTTGCGTAGGCGTAGCCCGCCGTAGGCATCGCAAAAAGGTAGTTGAAAAATCTAGCTAAAAGCCTTGAAAACAGAGGAGGGTGCCGAACTCTACTTCTTAACCCGTTTGTGGGGACAACCTTCTCTAACTTTCAAGGGACATGAATACCATGTGCCGTTTGAATGTCATGAAAGCTTTGAGGGCATAGATGACGAAGAACTTAAGAGCTATGACGCCATCATTGTGCCATCCGCGATGGTGTCTGATCGCCTCAGGTACACAGAGGATATTAATAAACTCCCACCAGCCACAGATTTTCTCCAGCAAGCATTTGCAGAAAAAAGCATCCTCAAAGGGATTATTTGTCATGGCATGTGGCTAGTCTCTCCGGTACCGCAATTAGTACAAGGTCGCCCTGTAACTTGTCACAATAATTTACACGGTGATGTTGTGAATATGGGTGCTATCTATACCGATGAAGATGTGGTTGTAGATGGAGATTTAGTCACAGGACGAAGCGGTGCTCACTGTCATCTATTTGCAAAAAAAATTATTGAATTGCTCTCAGAGAGTAGGACAAGGATCGAGGAAATAGCTGCTCAACATTTGATTAAACTTTGAAAAGTCAACACCCTAGGAGCGCACCGTCAAAGATTGAAAAATGGGGCTTGTGATCCTTCGCATCCATAATTAAAGGTGGGTTGTGCCTTTGGCACAACCCACCCTACAATTTCCGATCCTCCATTTTTATAGGCATTATCGTCCGATAGTCTAAACTCCAGACCATAAAGAACGCGATTGGAACGTGAGCGCATCAACTTATCGGCAGCAATGTCAGCTGTCTGCTTCACAAACGAGGCACAGCCATATTCGGCATCCCACAACGATAACGGGCGTTTTGGCAGATTTTGGCAGACAAGTCTGAGTTGGGATGCAGCCTTTTCAAGGGGATTAGAAAAACTGGTGATCCGCTCATGTAATAGGGGTAATGCCCAACTCCCAGATGTTTCTGGAACAATAGCTATAGTACTGTAACCCTGTCCCACTGTGACGGGCTTTACCCCTGACATTGGTTGAGCTTGATGCTCATAAGTACGCTCTTTTAGTGTCGGAGCCTCAAGTCTTGGCCAAGCAGTATGATCTCCTGCTAATATGATTTGTTCTGTCTGGGGAAGTTGTTCGATATATAACCGCATCAGTTCTTCTCGCGGTGGATTGCCATCTTCTAGAGCTTCGTAAATACTAGACCACTGCCGTCGGAATACTGGAGATATCGAGAGTTCTACGAACGAGTAAACACTGCGTGTAACTAACACAGCATCCATCAAGTCAAACAGGGCATCTTTGGCATTCCCCAGGATCGTGTACACACCTTGTCTGAATTGTTTAAGCTTATCTAATGTCATGGTCAAGCTGAAAAATCTTTCTTTTATCAGCATTGACCAATTTGTGGTCAGTTTAACACAACTGACCGCTTTTTCTTCACACAGAAACTCTAACTCTACATAGTGTCTGTGCAATTCCCTTACCGAACCTTTGTTAACTTTTATATCAGTAAGCCCAGTGATGGACATTAACGATCGCCCGCCGTTAGTCTAAACTCCAGTTATGGTGCACCCCCACCTTATACAGGCATTGGTCGTCCGAGGATTCATGGGAATAAGTTCAAGCTCAATGACCCAACAACATGGTGGACACCTGACCAAGTATTAGATTTATTAGATCCAAAGTTGGGGCAACTACGCATCTGTCTGTGGCACGATCTTCACTTTCAACAGTCTGCCAAGCATCCTATGCATTTGATACAAGTTTCGCGCACCGATGAAGTGAACGGAAAAACATTCAAACCTTTATGGTTAGTTTGGGTGGGGGAGGGAATGTTCCAACTTCACCAAATTTGGCGTCAGTACCTGCGTCGTTTTGCCGTTGACCACTGGTATCGATTCGCCAAGCAACGCCTGCACTGGACGCTACCAAAACTGAGCACCCCAGAACAGTGTGACCGATGGAGTGATCTCATG
This sequence comes from uncultured Stigonema sp., assembly GCA_964658145.1. Taxonomy (GTDB): domain Bacteria; phylum Cyanobacteriota; class Cyanobacteriia; order Cyanobacteriales; family Nostocaceae; genus Stigonema. The sequence continues at coordinate 744 of CAZZYE010000858.1, read as the reverse complement.
CCACTACTCACTTGGCAACTATGGTTAGCCCGTGAGATTGCCGGTGACAATCCTCTTCCTTGGCAAAAATCAATATCAATAGTCAACAAAATGACGCCGGGAAGAGTTGCTCAGTCGATTTCCGGAGTTTTAGCGGTGATTGGTACACCAGCCCAATCTCCTCAAACCCGTGGAAAGTCTCCAGGTTGGCCTGAAGGGCAGCCTCGAAACCGTAGAATTCGTTATCCAACTGTCAAAAAAGGTACTTTATTACCAAAAAAACCACTGTTAAAATTGGCTTGACCTTTTGACAAATTATCTTTAAGGTTTTCAGTTCATTAACTCAGCACTACTGGGTAATTTTGTTGTTGCCTAGTATCAATTCCAATGAACAAGCCTTTTTAACGATCGCCCATTTAGTCTAAAGTTCAGTTTTCAGAGATGGCAATGAATACTACCAGATGGCTGAAATTCTGGCAATTGAGCCAATCCCTGCACCAGTGGGCGTGTAAGAAGGCGATCATACTTTCCAGCAACATAGTATCATTTTTGTAGATCAAAAAAAACCCCAGTGCGACCTGGGGAAACCAATCAAAATAGAATTGTATGACAACAATTTTAGCTCTTTGCAGCCGTTATGCGGTTGTCGTTTTCGGTTTCTTTTTTGCTTGCTTTGCTACGTTCATCTACAAGCAAAAACTCATGCCAATCAAAAATATTGGCAATGCGAAAAATAGTAGATTAACTGTCTTCGTAGCTGTTACA
>CAZZYE010000857.1:0-3847 GCA_964658145.1 uncultured Stigonema sp. | reverse complement strand
CTTATATATATCACTTGCGGCGTAGTCCGCTAGTCGGAGGCTTATATCTTGCACCATTCGATAGTTCGTGTAGGGTGGGCACTGCCCACCAGCGCAAAAATAGGCCCACCAGGTCAATGGTGGGCAATGCCCACCCTACAAAAATAGCGTTATTGCAAGGAGTGCAAGATGTGAGAAAAGTTCTGCTGGTGAAGCGAGAAACAAAAGCGGTTAAGCAGAAAGACTCAAGTCTAGATAAAACACAGCAAATCTAGGTAATTTGTCCTCTAGCCCACTTTTCCACCAAATCGCTAATACTTCTACAACCCCGCTCCAAGGCTCTTTGTTGTAGAAGTTTTTTTGCTGTAGGAGTTAAAGCAATGTGTATGTGAGTTTTTACCTCGTCATAATCTTGCCCTACTCCTCGAAGTTTTTTCTTTCCCATTTTTGATTTAGATATGGTCGCATGTCTAAAATAATGCTATCATGATTTTATAGAGGAGGTAAGTAATCATGGCAAGCAAGAAACAACCTATAACTGAAGAAATTTATACTCAGGTAATCCCTGTTGTTTCTTGTTCTGATGAAGCACAGGTAGGTCAAATAATGCACCTGTGTGGCATTCCTAGATCGATTACTTACAACAAGCACGGGAGCCTACAAGGTTGGAACATAGACTGGAAAAAGGCTGATTCTGTTGTCAGAACAATCCTTAAGCCTGATGATATTGGACTTCCTGGAAAGATATGGGAGTGGACTGTCAATATTGCTTTTGCTGCTGTTGGGTTTGGTAGCGATCGCATTCGGTACTATTGGTCAATAGTTTTGAAGATGTGATGAATTATATGATAATTTTGATTAAGTTTCGGTAAAGCTCGTACTCAAACGGTGAGGCGTCGATTCCTCCCACCCCTACAATTTGTGGGATTCCTCGCCGTTTTCTTTGACGTTAGCGAAGCGCATGCAACGCCTAAAAAACAAGTCAATGGTGTTTGTTTACCTACAAATACCGCAGCAGTTAATAGAGACAATCATACTTGGGGTTTCACAAATCAAACAAACCAATGGCTACGGCGGGTGAGTGGGGCGATTGGTCTAACACCGTACTTATTTAGTAGTTTTGAAGCAATGATGAATTTAGAGATAAATATGATAATTTTTTAGTAAAATTTGTATATTGGGAAACAAAATAAGTTGTGTTGATGTAAACATTCAAATTACATTGCAGGTAGCAATGTTCATAATTAATAAAGTTTTTCATGCAGACATCTACCAATAAGCAAGTCAGTGGTGTTTGTTTACCTAAAAATACCACAGCAGTTAATAGAGACAATTATACTTGGGGTTTCACAAATCAAACAAACCGATGGCTACGGGGGGTGAGTGGGGCGATCGCACTTAGTCTAGGTATGAGCATGCTTGCAGTATCTCAGGCATTGGCAGGCAGCTATTCCTTCACCAAAATCACTGATAATCAAAGTGACTTCACCAGTATTTCCAACAAAGGAGCGGCGATTAATGATAACGGCACAATAGCGTTTATTGCCTCTCCAAGAGTAGGAGATTTGGGAATATATACCAGTAGTGACACTAAGATTACAGAGATTATCAATCAGAGTGTTCTGCCGTCTTTGTATGGTTTAACATTAAATCCCGTTTTGATGTTCTCTTTTGAGTCAGTAGAAAATATCAACAACAAAGGCACTGTTGCATTCATAGCAATGCAGTCACCTGGAGGAGGTGAGGTTGATAAACGTATTTTTAGCAGTCTAGACCGATCCTTTACCACTCGTGCGAAAGTCTCTTACAACGGTCGTTACGGTCCAATCTCCTTGATTGCTGCTCTCAATAATCAGGATGAACTAGCTTATTTGAATATAAATAGAAGTTATAGTAGTAGTAGCGGTCCATATGGCTCTACTACGCTCGTTCTGACCAAAGAAAATCAACCAGATGTTACTATTGCTTCTGCTTCATTAAATCCAAATTCAGCAGCAAATACGCCTTTTTCTAGTATTGACGCTTTTGCCTTCAATAATCAGGGTGAAGTGACTTTCGCCGCCACTCGGAGCGATGGCACAACCGCAATTTTCACCCAAGATGGCGACGGGCCTACTAGCATCGTAGAAACGAATGCATCTGCTTTGGCTAGCAACGACAAGGGCGATCTAGTACTCTCCAGTGGTGATGCCATCCGCTCCTTCGACCGCGCTAGTGGTACATTGCGCACGATTGCCGATCCCACTACCAGTTCTTTGAAGGCATTTAGCAATCTGGCAATTAATAACAATAATAACGTAGCGTTTACAGCCACTTTACCTCAAGGAGAAAAAGGTATTTTCACAGGCGCAGATCCGGTAGCGGACAAAGTGATTGCTACAGGTGATTCCCTAGCAGGATCGACAGTCACCAACTTAAGTTTCTTGCGTTCAGGGTTGAACAACAACAATCAGATTGCCTTTTCTGTTGAGTTAGCAGACGGCACTCAGGGGATCTTCCGTGCGGAACCTGTAACTCCTCCACCACCACCGCAACCAGGACCATCTGTTGAAGATGCATTCACTTTGAGCAAGATTGTTGATACCCTCACACCAGTTCTAGGTGGGGTAGGCAACTTCACCAATTTTAGTCTAGTTTCAATTGATGGTGACAATGTGGTGTTCACTGATGGATTTAATCCTAAAAGTATCTATAAAAGTAGTGGTGGCAGACTGAGCACGATTGTAGATAAAAATACACCTATTCCTGATGGCAGTGGGACTTTCACCTCTTTTAGTTTTGATAGTATTGACGATGGCAATGTAACATTTAACGGTTACGGCACTAAAGAGCAGGGCATTTACATCAAACGTGGCGAGGCTCCACTATCGGTAGTTGTAGACAGCAACACACCGATTCCAGGCAGTACAGAGAATTTCTCCAGTTTTTATGGGTTGGTGCGAGTTCAGAATAATGTGGCATTTGATGCCAAAGGCGCATCGGGGCAGGGGGGCATTTACATTCTTCAAGACGGCAGTTTGCACGTGGTAGCAGATAGCAACACACCGATTCCGGGCGGGACGGGCAATTTCAGTAGTTTCGGTTCCTTGGCTTTAGATGAGAATAATGTTGCATTTATCGGATCTGATGCAGGCAGTAATCAAGCTGGCATTTACATTAGCCGTGACGGCAGTTTGCTCAAAGTGGCAGACAGCAACACACCGATTCCGGGCGGGACGGGTAATTTTAACCGTTTCAGTTTCAGTTCCTTGGCGTTAGCTGAGAATAATGTGGTGTTTAGTAGCAATAACTCTGACTACACTATACAGGGTATTTACATTCATCAAGATGGCAATTTGCAAGTGGTGGCAGACGTCAACACACCGATTCCTGGCGGAACGGGTAATTTTAAGAGTTTCAGTTCGGCTCCTCTGTCAGTGCTAGATCAGAAGAATGTGGTGTTTAAAGCGGAGGACGCGAATGGGCAACAGGGCATTTACATCCGCCGTGATGGTGCGCTGCAAGTCTTAGTGGACGCAAACACAACTATTCCAGGCAGCACAATTAAGTTCAGGAACTTCAGTTTCACTGACCCTGTAGTTGATGGTAAGAATTTAGCGTTTGTGGCAAGTGTGAACTACGCCGCACTGGGGATATATGCCAAAGTTGGTGATTCCCTGCTCAAGGTGGCTGATTTGAGCAGTAGGCTTGATGGTCGCAGGATTTCCTCCTTAGGTAACACGATTGCACTCAAAGGTAATTCCCTTGCCTTTAGTGCCACCTTTACCGATGGTACATCTGCTATCGTCCGCGCTGATTTAAGCGCTCATAAATAGCCCAAAGCCCTCTTTATTCAATAGACATCTGCGAAAAACAATGTAGAGACGCG